>NZ_QGSW01000271.1:0-12950 GCF_003176715.1 Micromonospora sp. S4605 | reverse complement strand
CACTTGTTCCGTCCCCCGCCCGACGGCAGGCCCGCCGGACAGCCGGGACGGTGGCGTCGGCCGGACAGCCGGACCGGCGTCGGCAAGCTGGGCGGCGGCCGGCCCGGCCGGGTGTGACGACGGCCGGGGGTGCTCACCGGTTCAGACGATGCGCGCCCCGGCGACCGGTCCGTGGGCCACCCGGGCCTCCCGGCACACCCCGGCCGCCGCCAGGTCGGCGGCGACCCGACCGGCGTGCGCCTCGTCGGTGGCGAGGAAGACGCAGGTCGGCCCGGAGCCGGAGACGATGCCGGCGAGCGCGCCGGCCGCCTCGCCGGCCTTCAGGGTGGCGGCCAGCGACGGGCGCATGGCCAGCGCGGCGTCCTGGAGGTCGTTGCCGAGGGCGGCGGCGAGCACCCGCGGGTCGCGCTGGCGCAGCGCGGCGAGCAGCGCGTCGGTGCTGCCGAGCGGGGGGCGGGCCGCGCCGGCCTCGCGCAGCCGGTCGAGTTCGGCGTAGGCGGCCGGGGTGGAGAGCCCGCCGTCGGCGATGGCCACCACCCAGTGCCAGGAGGTGGGGCGGGCCAGCACCGGGCTGACCGCCTCGCCCCGGCCGGTGCCCAGCGCGGTGCCGCCGTGGATCAGGAAGGGCACGTCGGAACCGAGGTCGGCGGCGATGCCGGCGAGTTCGTCGCGGGACAGCCCGGTGCCCCAGAGCGCGTCGCAGGCGACCAGTGCGGCGGCGGCGTCGGCGCTGCCGCCGGCCAGCCCACCGGCGAGCGGGATCTGCTTGCGCAGGTGCAGCCGGGCGTGCGGAAGGACGCCGGCGTACCCGGCGAGCGCGTGGGCCGCCCGGATCACCAGGTTGGAGTCGTCCAGGGCCAGCTCGCCGGTGCCCTCGCCCTCCATGGTGAGGGTGAGCGTGTCGCCCCGGCGGGCGGTCAGCTCGTCGTGGATCGAGATGGCGTGGTAGACGGTGTTCAGCTCGTGGTAGCCGTCCCGGCGCAGTGGGCCCACCCCGAGGTGCAGGTTGACCTTGGCGGGCACCCGTACCCGGACCGGCCCGCTGGCGCCCCGCCGCCGCGGGTCCTCGTCCTCCGGTCGCCACGCCTCGGTCACGGGACGTCGTCCCGGACGCGCGGGCGGACCTCGAACGGCTTTTCCACGATCTGCTCCTCGGCGCAGTGGCGGCCGGGCTCGCGCCGGCCGCCGACCAGGGGGTACGGGTACACGTGCACCGGCCCTCGGCGGACCCGGCGCCAGCCTACTGGGCGGCGGGCGCGGCGGCCGGAGCCGACGCGGCGATGGCGGCGAACTGCTCCACGGTGAGTGACTCTCCGCGTGCGCCGGGGTCGACCCCGGCCGCGGTGAGCGCGGCGGCGGCCCGGTCGGCGCCGCCGGCCCAGCCGGCCAACGCGGCGCGCAGGGTCTTGCGGCGCTGCGCGAACGCCGCGTCCACCACGGCGAAGACCCGCTCCCGGGGCACCTCCGGCCGGGGCGGCTCGCGGCGGGTGAAGGCGACCAGCCCCGAGTCGACGTTCGGCACCGGCCAGAACACGTTCGGCGGCACCCGACCGGCGGCCCGGGCCCGGGCGTACCAGGCGAGCTTGACCGACGGCACGCCGTACACCTTGGAGCCGGGACCGGCGACCAGCCGGTCGGCCACCTCCTTCTGCACCATCACCAGGCCGTGCCGCAGGCTGGGCAGCTCGGCGAGCAGGTGCAGCACCACCGGCACGGCCACGTTGTAGGGCAGGTTCGCCACCAGCGCGGTCGGCGCCGGGTCGGCCAGTTCGGCGGCGTCGATCCGCAGCGCGTCGGCCCGGTGCACGGTGAGCCGGCCGGCGTCCGGGCCGGCGTGCCGCGCGGCGGTCTCCGGCAGGGCCCCGGCCAGCACCGGGTCGATCTCGACGGCGTGCACGTGCGCGGCGACCGGGAGCAGGGCCAGGGTGAGCGAACCGAGGCCGGGGCCGACCTCCAGCGCCACGTCCTCCGGGGCGAGCCCGGCGGCGGTGACGATCCGGCGGACGGTGTTCGGGTCGTGCACGAAGTTCTGGCCCAGCTTCTTGGTGGGCGCGACCCCCAGCCGGGCGGCGAGTTCCCGGATCTCCGCCGGGCCGAGCAGGCCGCCCGGCCCGCGCGGCGGCTCGACGCCGGCCGGGCTCACCATGGGCCGAAGACCCGGTCGCCGGTGGCGGAGATGGCCGCGCAGAGCTGGTCCAGGTCGGCGCCGGTGGTGGCGGCGAGCGACCGGACGGTCAGCGGGATGAGGTACGAGGCGTTGGGGCGGCCCCGGTGCGGCATCGGGGTGAGGTACGGGGCGTCGGTCTCCACCAGGAGCTGGTCGAGCGGGGTGAGCGCGGCGGCCTCGCGCAGGGCGCCGGCGCTGCCGAAGGTGACCGTGCCGGCGAAGCTGAGCAGGTAGCCGCGGCGGACGCACTCGGCGGCGAAGTCGGCGTCGCCGGAGAAGCAGTGCAGCACGACGGTGTCCGGCGCGCCCTCGTCGTCGAGGATGCGCAGCACGTCGGCGTGCGCGTCCCGGTCGTGGATGACCAGTGCCTTGCGGTACCGCTTGGCGATCGCGATGTGCGCCCGGAAGCTCTCCTCCTGGGCGGCGCGGCCCTCGTCGCCGGTGCGGTAGAAGTCCATTCCGGTTTCGCCGACGCCGCGGACCCGGTCCCGGGCGGCCAGCGCCTCGATCTCGCGCAGCGCCTCGTCCAGGTCGCCGAGCCGGGGCGCCTCGTTGGGGTGCAGCGCCACGGTGGCCAGCACCGCCGGGTACCGCTCGGCGGTCTCCGCGCCCCAGCGGGAGGAGTCCACGTCCACCCCGACCTGCACCAGCCGGTCGACGCCGACCGCGGCGGCGACCGCGACGGCCGCAGCGACCGGGTCGTCGGCGGGCCCGCCGCCGGGCACGCCGGCCTCGCTGACGGTGATGTCGAGGTGGGTGTGGCTGTCCAGCACCGGGCCGGGCAGCGGCTCGGGCGCGGGCGGGAACTCCCCGGCGCGGCGGGCGGCCCGGGCGCGGCGGGATTCGGCGCGCCCGCTCGTCTCTTCGGTTGGCTCGGTCATCACCCAAAGGATCACACACCGGCCGGGGCCACCCGACCGCCACCTGATGTTCACCTCGGCTACCCAGGGCGACTCTACGGTCGCGGGGTGGATAAGCGGACGGAGCGCAGCGGAGTGCCGGCATGAGCGAGCGTCAGCCAGCGAATCATCGGCTCAGCGCGGAGGTGCCTCATGGCGGCACGGAGCGCAGCGGAGTGCCGGCATGAGTGTCCTGCCCCAGGCCGGTGGGGACGCCGGTCAGCGGACCGGGCTGCGGGTGGCGTACGGCGGCGCGGTGTACCCGGCCGAGGAGATCGCCCGGGGTGCGGCGTACGAGTTGTTCAGCGCCGACGAGGTGGCCGGCTTCGAGCGGTCACCGCGGCCGGGCAGCGCGCTGCCGTGGCGCCGGTTCGTGCACGTCACCGAGGTGAGCGCGGTGTACGGGGCGCCGGCGCCGGCCGAGGAGCCGGAGGCGCCGCTGATGCTGCCGGCGCACCGGGAGCGCGGCTGGGTGCAGGTGCAGCAGCTGAGCCAGCAGCCGGCCGCGGCCGGCGATCCGGTGCTCGCCGCCGTGCGCGGCTCGGCGGTGATCCGGCGGGGCACCCGGATGGTGAAGGTGCTCTCCCCGGCGCAGCTCGCCGGTCACCTGCGGGGTCGGCTGCCGCACGGGTTCTGCTACCGGGAACACGACGTGGCGCACCTGCGCGGCGCGGCGGCCACCGCGGTGCTGCGTACCGACTCCGACAGCGGGCCGGGCGACGTGACGTACGTGCTGCGCTGGCGGGCGGCCGACCCGGGCGACTACGTGGCGCCGGTCGGCGCGGCGCACCGGGGGCTGACCGCGCTGCCGCCCCGGGACCGGCTGGGCCCGCCGGTGCTGGGCACCGGGTTCGTGCCCAGCGGCAGTCAGCTCGTCCCGGAGTTCGTCACCCGGGACTTCGCCGACCTGCCGATGCCGGCGAACGCCACCCTGCTCGCCTACCCGGCGGAGGGGGTGGAGGTGGTGCTCTACAGCTACCAGGCGGAGCAGCGGGGCTGGCTGCGGATGGTCGGCCCGCAGTGGCGGCACCTGCTCGCCGCGGTGCCCGGGCTCTCCCCCGACCAGGAGTACCTGCCGACCGGCGAGGCGCCCCGCTCGACCCAGCTGGTCGGCGCGTACGCCGGCGGCGAGTACGAGGCGGTGGCCGACCTGCCCGGCGGGTTCCGGGTGCTGGCGATGACCCGGGCCGCCCGCTACCCGGTCGACGCGGTGGCCCGGCGGCTGCGCCACGCCCGGTGGCGAGGGGTGGACTGCCTGGTGCTCCGGGAGGAGGCCGGCTGGCTGCGGATCCGGCTGCGCCGGCCGGATCCGGACGCGGTGGTCGCGACCGGGGCGCAGTGCCAGGAACGGGGCGTCTACGAGACCTGGGCGCCGGCCACCGAGGTCACCGACGACCGGGTGGTGGACCTGCCCTACCAGCTCTGACCGGAATACCGGCCCACGCCGTGGGAATGCGCCGAGCCGACGACGAGCCCGGAGTTCAGGAGTGAGCATGCCCTTCATCACGGTGGGTACGGAGAATTCCGCCCCGATCGACCTGTACTACGAGGACCACGGCACCGGCCAGCCGGTCGTCCTGATCCACGGCTTTCCGTTCAACGGGGCGACCTGGGAGAAGATGAGCGGCCCGCTGCTCGCTGCGGGCTACCGGGTGATCACCTACGACCGGCGCGGCTTCGGCAACTCGGCGCAGCCCAGCGTCGGATACGACTACGACACCTTCGCCGCCGACCTCGACGTGTTGATGACCGAGCTGGACCTGCGCAACGCGATCCTGGTTGGCCACTCGATGGGCACCGGCGAGGTGACCCGTTACCTCGGGGCGTACGGCTCGGACCGGGTGGACCGGGCGGTGCTGATGGCTCCGCTGGCGCCGTTCCTGCTGAAGACGGCGGACGACCCGGAGGGCGTGGAGAAGAGCATCTTCGAGGGCTTCCAGAAGGCGATCATCGACGACCGCTTCGCCTTCCTCACCCAGTTCTGCAACAACTTCTTCAACTGGGACGAGAACAAGGGCAAGGTGGTCAGCGAGGAGGCGTACCGGGCGCACTGGGAGATCGGCGCGCGGGCCTCGGCGAAGGGCACCCACGACTGCGTGGACGCCTGGCAGACCGATTTCCGCAACGACGTGCCGAACATCGACGTCCCGGTGTTGATCATCCAGGGGGACAGGGACAACGTGCTGCCCTACCCGGTGACCGGGCAGCGCCTCGCGCCGATGCTGCGCGACGGCAAGCTGGTCACCCTGAAGGGGGCGCCGCACGGCACCCCGTGGACGCACCCGACCGAGGTGAACAAGGCGATCATGGAGTTCATCGGCGCGCCGGCGATGGCCCGCGCCTGACCGCGTACGCGGCGCGGCCCGGGACTTCCCCGGGGCCGCGTTTCGCGTACGTCGGCTCAGCCGCCGAGCCGGGCCAGCTCCTCGTCCACGATCGACGGGTCGAGCTTGCGGAAGACCGGCTTCGGGGCGGCCAGCGGCCGGCCCACCGCCAGCGGCACCGACTCCCAGCGCGCGCCGACCGTGTAGTCCCCGGTCAGCACCGGGTACGCCGGCCCGCCGTCGAGGTCCTCGACCTCCTCGATGACCGGCATCGGGGCGTGCACGCCGGTGCCGCCGAGCAGCTCGTGCACCTTCTGCGCGGAGTGCGGCAGGAACGGGGTGAGCAGCGTGTTGGCGTCGCTGACCACCTGGAGGGCGACGTGCAGGATGGTGCCCATCCGCGGCTTGTCCGCCTCGTCCTTGAGCTTCCACGGGGCCTGCTCGGAGAGGTACCGGTTGGCCTCGGCGACCACCCGCATCGCCTCGCCGATGGCCTGCTTCTGCCGGTGCCGGGCGATCAGGTCGCCGACCGTGGCGAAGCCGGCCCGGGCCACCGCGAGCAGCGCCTCGTCGGCCTCGGTGAGCCCGGCCGGGTCGACCGGCGGGATCGCGCCGAAGTTCTTCGCCGCCATCGAGATGGACCGGTTGACCAGGTTGCCCCAGCCGGCGACCAGCTCGTCGTTGTTGCGGCGGAGGAACTCGGCCCAGGTGAAGTCGGTGTCGTTGCTCTCCGGGCCGGCGGCGGCGATGAAGTAGCGCAGCGCGTCGGCGTCGTAGCGCTCCAGGAAGTCCCGGACGTAGATGACCACCCGGCGGGACGAGGAGAACTTGCGCCCCTCCATGGTCAGGTACTCGCTGGAGACCACCTCGGTGGGCAGGTTGAGCCGCCCGAGCTGGCCCGGCTCGCCGTCGCGCGACCCCTCGCCGGAGTAGCCGGCGAGCAGCGCCGGCCAGATCACCGAGTGGAAGACGATGTTGTCCTTGCCCATGAAGTAGTAGGCGCGGGCGTCCTTGCCCTCCCCGTCGGCGGACCACCACTTCCGCCACGCCTCGGGGTCGCCGGAGCGGCGGGCCCACTCGATGGAGGCGGAGAGGTAGCCGATCACCGCGTCGAACCAGACGTAGATCCGCTTGTCCGGGCGGTCCCGCCAGCCCTCCAGCGGGATCGGCACGCCCCACTCCAGGTCCCGGGTGATGGCCCGGGGCTGGAGGTCGTCGAGCAGGTTCCTCGAGAAGCGCAGCACGTTCGGCCGCCACCCCTCGCGGGTGTCCAGCCACTGCCGCAGCACGTCGGCCAGGGCCGGCAGGTCGAGGAAGAAGTGCTCGGTCTCCACGAACTCCGGCGTCTCGCCGTTGATCTTCGAGCGGGGGTTGATCAGGTCGATCGGGTCGAGCTGGTTGCCGCAGTTGTCGCACTGGTCGCCGCGGGCGCTGGCGTAGCCGCAGATCGGGCAGGTGCCCTCGATGTAGCGGTCGGGCAGGGTCCGGCCGGTGGACGGGGAGATCGCCCCCATGGTGGTCTTGGGCACGATGTAGCCGTTGCGGTACATCCCCTCGAACAGCTCCTGCACCACCGTGTAGTGGTTGCCGGTGGTGGTGCGGGTGAACAGGTCGTAGGAGAGGCCGAGGCCGTGCAGGTCCTCCACGATCACCCGGTTGTAGCGGTCGGCCAGTTCGCGCGGGGTGACCCCCTCGGCGTCCGCCTGCACCTGGATCGGGGTGCCGTGCTCGTCCGTGCCGGAGACCATGAGCACGTCGTGGCCGGCCATCCGCATGTACCGGCTGAAGACGTCGGAGGGAACGCCGAAACCGGAGACGTGGCCGATGTGGCGCGGGCCGTTGGCGTACGGCCAGGCTACCGCCGCGAGAACGTGACTCATGAGCAGCAAGCCTAGTGACCCGGGCGGCGCGGTCGCGAACCAATAGGGCTCCGCGGGTCGGCGGTCCGGCCGAGCCACCTCGACCATTGGTCCGATTTGTCCCCGACACGCGCTGTGAACTGCCAATACGCCTTCCGACCCCGGTGTCCAATGAACGTCGTGACTGGCAGCCGAGCGACCCACGACCGTGACGACCGTCCATCCGGCCCGGCCGTCGGGGACGCCCGCCGGGACTCGGTCGGGCCGCCACGGGCCGGTGCCGTCGCGCCGCATCCCCGGCCGGAGGCCAGCCCGGCGGCCCCTGCCGCCGACGACCCGACGGCCGGACCGCCCGTCGAGGTCGAGCCCACCACCGGGGCGCCGGTGGACGCCGTACCGCGCCGGGTCCCGGTCCGGCAGTCGAACGGGGGGCGGCGCCGGCGCGGCCCGCTCTGCGACGGGGGTACGGGCGACGACGAGTTCTGGGCGCCGATCGAGGAGGTGCACTGGGACGGCACCCCGATCCGGCCGCACCCGGCGCCGGACCGGGACCGGCCGACCGGCGACGCCGGGAGCCGGGCCCGGCGGGCCGACCGGACGCCGCGCCCTCCCGACCCGCCGCGCGGGCTGGCCGTGCTGCTGGGCCTGAGCCTGGCGGCGGCGTTCTTCGCCTGGGTCAGCGCCGGGCCGTTCTGGGTCGCGCTCGGGCACGCCACGCCGGGCACCGTGGTGGTGGTCGACTGCGCCGGTGACGGGCTGGGCCAGCGCTGCCGGGGCATCTTCACCGCCGCCGAGGGGCGGTACGTCGCGCACGGCGTCCGGGTCAGCGGGGTGCCGGCCGGGCGCGCCGCGCCGGGCTCGACCCTCGCCGCCCGGATGACCGGCCCGGACGGCGGCACCGCGTACGCCGACCACGGCGTCGGGGCCCACCTGCGCTGGCTGCTCGGGCTGCTCGCGGTGGCCGGCTGCGCGGCCGGGACCGCCCGGTGGACCGGGGCCACCCGGCTCGCCGACCCCCGACAGCGCCGCTGGGCGGTGGCCGCCGCCGCGGCCGGCCCCGCCCTGATCACCGCGGGCTTCCTGGTCGCCGCCTGGTGACGACCCGCAGGCGACCGGGCAGCGGTCGCCGCCTGGTAGCCACCGCGGGTGGCGCTGCCGGCCGCACTCGGCGGGGACCCGCCCCGACCGCTTTCGGCCAGCGGTGTCGACGCGGCCGGGGCGCGGCGTCGACCGCCGACCCTACGCGTGCACGACCGTGTAGACCTCGCGGCGGCGCAGGCCGAACTCGGCGGCCACCTCGGTGATCGCGTCCCGGCGGGTCAGGCCGGCGGCCTCCCGAGCGGCCACCGCCGCGCGCAGCGCGTCGTCGTCCGGGCGTTCCGGGGCCACCTCGGGAGCGCCCCCCACCACCAGGGTGATCTCGCCCCGGGGCTCCTCCTCGGCGGCCCAGCGGGCCAACTCGCCGAGCGGGCGGCGGACCACCTCCTCGTACGTCTTGGTCAGCTCGCGGCAGAGCGCGGCCGGCCGGTCGGCGCCGAACGCCGCGGCCAGGTCGGCCAGCGCGCCGGCGATCCGGTGCGGCGCCTCGAACAACACCAGCGTGCGCGGCTCGGTGGCGAGCGCGCGCAGCCGGGACCGGCGGGCGGCCGGGGTGCGGGGCAGGAACCCCTCGAAGCAGAACCGGTCGCTGGGCAGCCCGGACAGCGCCAGCGCGGTGGTCACGGCGCTGGGCCCGGGGGCGGCGGTCACCGGGACCCCGGCGTCCAGAGCGGCCCGGACCAGCCGGTAGCCGGGGTCGGAGACGCTCGGCATGCCGCCGTCGGTGACCAGGGCGACCAGGTAGCCGGCGGCGAGCACGTCAACCAGTTCCGGGGTACGCCGCTCCTCGTTGCCCTCGAAGTAGGAGACGATCCGGCCAGGCACGGTGACGTCGAGGTCGCGGGCCAGCCGGGTGAGCCGGCGGGTGTCCTCGGCGGCGACCACATCGGCGGTGCCGAGCACCTCGCGGAACCGGGCGGAGGCGTCGGCGGGGTTGCCGAGCGGCGCGCCGAGCAGAACGAGGCGCCCGGTGTCGGACATTTCACCCACGATTGACGCTCCTTCATCGACGGCCGTACCGGTATCGGAGACGACGGGCGCCACCGGGCACCTCCGGAGCCTACGATCGCCGGGTGACGAGTGCGTCGACAGCACAGAGCGCGGGTCGGACCGAGGCGGAGCCGACGGCGTCCGGCGGCGACCCGGGGCGGACGTCGCAGGAGGCGGGCGGCGCCGTCCCCGGCGTGGTGCGCCGGCGGCTGGCCACCGTCGACGCCCAGCTGGACGGGCGCTCCTGGCTGGCCACGGCCGTGGTCGTGGCGATCGCGGCGATCCTCCGCTTCGTCGGCCTGAGTGGCCCGAACGGCAAGATCTTCGACGAGGTCTACTACGCCCGGGACGGCTGGGGGCTGGTCGACAAGGGCGTCGAGTGGAACTACAAGGACGGCGGCCCGTCGTACGTGGTCCATCCGCCGCTGGGCAAATGGCTGATCGGGCTCGGCGAGTGGGCCTTCGGCTACTCCGACGCCGAGCACAACATCTCCGTCCCCGGGCACCTGGTCACCACCGCGCCGGAGTTCGGCTGGCGCTTCTCCGCGGCGGTGGTCGGCACCCTGTCGGTGCTGCTGCTGGTGCGGATCGGCCGGCGGCTGTTCCGGTCCACCGCGCTGGGCTGCGCCGCCGGCCTGCTGCTCGCCCTGGACGGCTTCCACCTGGTGCTGTCCCGCACCGCGCTGCTCGACATCTTCCTGCTCTTCTTCGTGCTGGCGACGTTCGGCGCGCTGGTGCTCGACCGGGACGCGCGGCGCCGTCGTTGGGCCCGGGCGCTGGACGCCGGCCTGGACCCGTCCCGACCGGGCCGGGCCGGGCGGCCGGACACCGGCTGGCGGGACTGGCCCTGGTGGCGGCTGGCGGCCGGGGTGCTGTTCGGCTGCGCCTGCGCGGTGAAGTGGAGCGCGCTGTACTTCCTGCCCGCGTTCGCGCTGCTGGTGCTGCTCTGGGAGGTCGGCGTACGCCGCTCCGCCGGGGCCCGCCGGCCCTGGCGGGACACCCTGCTCGACGAGCTGCCCTGGCTGGTGCTGGCCGGGGTGCTGATGGTCGCCACCTACCTGGCCACCTGGACGGGCTGGTTCCTCAGCGACGACGGCTACTACCGGCTGGCCGAGCGCTACCCGAACGCTCCACTCAGCGACACCCCGGTCATCGGCGCGCTGAACAACCTGTTCCAGTACCACAAGGCCGCGTACGGCTTCCACACCGGCCTGGACGACCCGCACAAGTACCAGTCCTGGCCGTGGCAGTGGCTGCTGCTGGGCCGGCCGGTGGCCTTCTACTGGTCGGGCGACGGGGCCTGCGGGGCGCCGAGCTGCGCGTCGGAGATCCTGCTGCTCGGCACGCCGCTGCTCTGGTGGTCGTTCCTGCCCGCCCTGGTGGCGCTGGTCTGGCTGGGCGTCGCCCGGCGGGACTGGCGGGCCGGAGCGATCCTGCTCTGCGTCGCCGCCGGGCTGCTGCCCTGGTTCTGGTTCGCCCTCGACGGCCGGACGATGTTCTCCTTCTACACCGCCCCGGCGCTGCCGTTCCTGGTGCTGGCCGTGGCCTACGTGCTCGGCTCGATCGTGTCGCCGGCCGGCCCGCCGGGTGAGCAGGTGGCCGTCGACCCCGAGGCCAGCCGGGACCGCCGGTTGGTCGGTGGCGTGATCGCCGGCGGGTACGTGCTGCTGGTCGCGCTCTGCTTCGCGTACTTCTACCCGATCTTCGTCGGGAAGCTGATGACGTACGCGGAGTGGTCGGCGCGGATGTGGCTGGACGGCCGCTGGATCTGAGCGCCGACATCGTCGGTGAGCACTGGAAACACGCCCCGCACATAGATGCGCGCCCCGATCGCCTGCCACGGGGGAAGCGGGCGATTGGGGCGCGCATGAAGAGCTTAACCACCGCGCACCACCGGCACAACGGGTCGACTTGGGTCAGATTTCCGACGGATGCGCCGCCGGACACATGGTTTACATCCGACAGACGGTGATGCGTCGCTTTCGTACCCCATTGCCCAACATTGACGCCCCTCGATCGCCGCCCGGCGATCCGAAGCGCGTAGCGGGCACCGGCGCGGCCCGGCCCGCCGGTGTCACCAGGATCTCGACTGGCGCGGCAGCCAGCCGGTGAACCTCCGCTGCAGGATCCGCTCCGGAACGCCCCGCAGGTCCTGCGTCGCGGCGGCGAGGCAGGACCCGAGATAGACGGCGAGGGCGGGACGCTCACCCCGGTACTCCTCCAGCAGGCGACGCTGCTTCGGGGCGCACGGCCACTCGCCGCCGCAGGTCTCGCAGGTCCAGGCGGGTACCACCGGCAGGTGGTCGTTGCCCGGGTCAGATGCACCACCGCTCATGACGGCATGGCCCTTTCCGGTCCGAGGACGACGACGCGCGGATCGCCGACCTCCGTACAGTTCGGACGGACACCGGATGCTCCCCAGTCGGCACTGCGTGTAGCGCCGTCGACTGCCGCCGCGTTACACCGTGCGGTAGGTTGCCGAGTCGTGGTGAGGGTGGGGCACTTCGCGGCCCGGACGCCGGGCCGGGCGGCACGCCGGCAGCGTACTGCGGATGGCCGCGATGCGTGACCTGCTGCCGGTCGCGGTGGCCGTGGCGGTGGCCGGCCCGGCCGACTGGACCGGCCAACTGCTGCCGGCCGAGCGGGACTGCCTCGGCGAGCGGGCGGTGGAGACCCGCCGCCGCGACTTCACCGCCGGGCGGGTCTGCGCCCGGCGGGCGATGGCCGCCCTCGGGCTCTCCCCCGCCGCCGTACCGTCGGCCGCCGACCGGTCGCCGGTCTGGCCGGCCGGGGTGGTCGGCACCATCACGCACACCCGCGGCTACTGCGCCGCCGCGGCCGCGCGGGCCACCGAGGTCCGCTCAGTGGGCATCGACGCCGAGCAGCACCGCGAGCTCAATCCGGGCGTACGCCGGCTGATCTGCCTGCCCGAGGAGGACGAGCGGTGCGCCCGGCTGCCCGTCGGCACCTTCTGGCCGGCGGTGCTGTTCAGCGCGAAGGAGACCGTCTACAAGGTCTGGCACCCGGTCGTCGGCACCTGGCTGGACTTCCACGACGCCCTGGTCACGCTCGACCCGGAGGCGGGGACGTTCACCGCCCGCATCGCGCCGGGCCGCCTCGACGCCGCACCGGTGGCCGCTCCGGCCCGGATCACCGGCCGGTTCACCGTGGACGACGGGCTGGTCCGGACCGCGGCGGTCCTGCTGCCCTGATCGCTGACCGGCAGGGCGGATCATCGACCCGAACAGGGGACCACCGGCGGGTACCGGACACGGAAGGATGCAGGGTTGTTTGCGCACGGTAGCGTCAGGCAGTTCTCGATCGTCGTCAGGTGCCTAGGAGTACGGTGAGCCACCCCCAGCCCCCATACGGGCCGCAGGATCCCCACCAGCAGAACCCGGAGCAGCAGCAGCCGTACCCGCCAACGGCCCCGATGCCGCAGTTCCCCGCCGACCAGGGCGGTTACCCGCCGCCACCGCCCGCCGCGCCGCAGCCCGGCGACCCGTGGGCCCCGCTGCCCCCGGTGTCCGGCGCCCCGCAGCCGCCCGTCTCCGGCGGGGGCGACCCGTGGGCCGCCCCCGCCGGAGACGGGCGGCTGCGGGGCGCCGGACAC
>NZ_QGSW01000411.1:0-13035 GCF_003176715.1 Micromonospora sp. S4605 | reverse complement strand
TGATGGCACTCGTGTCGGCGTCTCGTGCCAACAACTTCATGACCGACGGGGGAGTGGGGGACGGGTTACTCGTCGTCGGGGTCGTCGAGGCGGGCCAGGTAGGTGGCGAGGCGTTCAATCGGGGTCTCGAACTCGGGGTTGAGGTCGACGAAGTCGCGCAGGCGCTCGCCGAGCCACTCCATGCTGACCTGCTCCTCGCCCCGGCGTTCGACGAGTTCCTCGATGCCGCGGTCGGTGAAGTACATGCTTCGTCCTCGTGATGTCGTCCGGCGGGCGGCCGGTGGTGTGCGGGGGCCGACGCGAGGCGGGGCAGAGCCGTCGTGGTGACGGGCTCTGCCCCGGTGCTCGGCGGTGCGGTCAGGTCACGGGCGGGGCAGCGCCGCCTCGAGCAGGGCGTTCTGCTCCACCTCGTGCATCTTGGCGGAGCCGACGGCCGGCGCGGCGGCGGCCGGGCGGGAGATCCGGCGCAGCCGGACGTCCGCCAGGTGCTCCAGCAGGTTGAGCGCGACGAACGACCAGGCGCCCTGGTTGGCCGGCTCCTCCTGCACCCAGGCGAAGTCCTCCGCGTTCGGGTACTCCGCCAGGGCGGCGCGGATCTCCTCCACCGGCATCGGGTAGAGCTGCTCCAGCCGGATGATCGCGGTGTCGGTGATGCCGCGCTCCTGCCGGGCCTGGAGCAGGTCGTAGTAGACCTTGCCAGAGCAGAGCAGCACCCGCTTCACGCCCTGCGGCGCCGGGGCGGCCGAGTCCCGCAGCACCGGCTGGAAGGTGCCGGTGGTGAAGTCCTCGACCGGGGAGACGCAGAGCTTGTGCCGCAGCAGCGACTTCGGCGTGAACACCACCAGCGGCTTGCGCTTCGGCGAGAGGGCCTGGCGGCGCAGCAGGTGGAAGTAGTTCGCCGGGGTGGTCGGGATGGCCACCCGCATGTTGTCCTCGGCGCACATCTGCAGGAACCGCTCCGGCCGGCCGGAGGTGTGGTCCGGGCCCTGACCCTCGTGGCCGTGCGGCAGCAGCAGGGTGACCGCCGAGCGCTGGCCCCACTTCACCTCGCCCGAGGAGATGAACTCGTCGATCACCGACTGGGCGCCGTTGACGAAGTCACCGAACTGGGCCTCCCAGCAGACCAGCGCGTTGACGTTCTCCACCGAGTAGCCGTACTCGAAGCCCATCGCGGCGTACTCGCTGAGCAGCGAGTCGTGCACGAAGAACCGGGAGCGCTCGCCGTCGCCGGTCAGCGACTGCAGCGGGAGGTGGTCCTGGCCGGTCCGCGCGTCGACGATCGAGGCGTGCCGCTGGACGAAGGTGCCCCGGCGGGAGTCCTGCCCGGCGAGCCGGACGGTGACCCCGTCGTGCAGCAGCGCGCCGAACGCGATGATCTCGCCGAAGCCCCAGTCGATGTTGCCCTCGACGGACATCTTGGCCCGCCGGTCGAGCAGCTGCTGGATCCGCTTGTGCGGGGTGAAGCCCTCCGGCAGGTTGACGTGCGCCTCGCCGATCGCCTTGATCACGGCGGCGTCGGTCGCGGTGTCCACCTGCGGCTCCGGCTCCTCCTCGCGCTTGGGGCGGCTGAGCTGGCGCGGCGTGGTGGCCGCGTCGCGGGTGGCCTTGAAGACCCGCTCCAGCTGCGCCTGGTAGTCGCGCAGCAGCTCCTCCGCGTCCTCGACGGTGATGTCGCCGCGGCCGATCAGCTCCTCGGTGTAGAGCTTGCGGACCGAGCGCTTCGAGTCGATGATCTTGTACATCTGCGGGTTGGACATCGACGGGTCGTCGCCCTCGTTGTGCCCGCGCCGCCGGTAGCAGACCATGTCGATCACGACGTCCTTGTTGAACGCCTGGCGGTACTCGAAGGCCAGCCGGGCCACCCGGACCACGGCCTCCGGGTCGTCGCCGTTGACGTGGAAGATCGGCGCCTGGATCATCCGGGCCACGTCGGTGCTGTAGAGGCTGGAGCGGGAGTACTCCGGCGCGGTGGTGAAGCCGACCTGGTTGTTGACCACCACGTGCACGGTGCCGCCGGTGCGGTAGCCGCGCAGCTGGGACAGGTTGAGCGTCTCGGCCACCACGCCCTGGCCGGCGAAGGCGGCGTCGCCGTGCACCGCCAGCGGCAGCACGGTGTAGCCCTCCAGCTTGAGGTCTATCCGGTCCTGCTTGGCCCGGACGATGCCCTCCAGCACCGGGTCGACGGCCTCCAGGTGCGACGGGTTCGCCACCACCGAGACCTTGACCGAGTGCTCGCCGTCCGGGGTGGTGAACTTGCCGTTCTGGCCGAGGTGGTACTTCACGTCGCCCGAGCCCTGGGTGGAGCGCGGGTCCAGGTGCCCCTCGAACTCGGAGAAGATCTTCTCGTACGGCTTGCCGACGATGTTGGCGAGCACGTTGAGCCGGCCGCGGTGGGCCATGCCGATGACGACCTCGTCCAGCCCGCCCTCGGCGGACGCCTCCAGCACCTCGCCCAGCAGCGGGATCAGCGACTCGCCGCCCTCCAGCGAGAAGCGCTTCTGGCCGACGTACTTGGTCTGCAGGAAGGTCTCGAACGCCTCGGCGGCGTTGAGCCGGTTGAGCACGTGCTTCTGCTCGTCCGGGGACGGCTTCTCGTACTTGCGCTCGACCCGCTCCTGGATCCAGCGCCGCTCCTCCGGGTCTTGGATGTGCATGTACTCGATGCCGACCCGGCGGCAGTACGAGTCGCGCAGCACGCCGAGGATCTCGCGCAGCTTCATCCGCTGCTTGCCGGCGAAGCCGTTGACCGGGAAGGTCCGGTCCAGGTCCCACAGGGTCAGCCCGTGCTGGAGCACGTCCAGGTCGGGGTGCTTGCGGATCTTGAACTCGAGCGGGTCGGTGTCGGCCATCAGGTGGCCGCGCACCCGGTAGGCGTGGATCAGCTCGTGCACCCGGGCGGTCTTGTTGATCTGGCCCTCGCTGTCGACCGCGACGTCGCGCATCCAGCGCACCGGCTCGTACGGGATGCGCAGCGAGGTGAAGATCTGGTCGTAGAAGCCGTGCTCGCCCAGGATCAGCTCGTGCATGACCTTGAGGAACTCGCCGGACTGCGCGCCCTGGATGATCCGGTGGTCGTACGTGCTGGTCAGCGTGATGACCTTGCTGACCGCCAGCTCGGCGAGGGTGGCCTCGCTCATACCCTGGTACGGCGCCGGGTACTCCATCGCGCCGACGCCGATGATCGCGCTCTGCCCCTGCATGAGCCGCGGCATCGAGTGCACGGTGCCGATGCCGCCCGGGTTGGTCAGCGAGATCGTGGTGCCGGCGTAGTCCTCCATGGTCAGCTCGTTGCGGCGGGCCCGCCGGATCACGTCCTCGTACGCCTGCCAGAACTGCCGGAAGTCCATCTGCTCGCAGGCCTTGATGGACGGCACCACCAGGTTGCGGCTGCCGTCCGGCTTGACCAGGTCGATGGCGATACCGAGGTTGACGTGCTCCGGGCGGACCATCGCCGGCTTGCCGTCGACCTCGGCGAAGGAGTTGTTCATCTCCGGGTGCTGCGCCAGCGCCCGGACCAGCGCGTAGCCGATCAGGTGGGTGAAGCTGACCTTGCCACCGCGCCCGCGGGTGAGGTGATTGTTGATCACGATGCGGTTGTCGACCAGGAGCTTGGCCGGCACGGCGCGCACGCTGGTGGCGGTCGGCACGGTCAGCGAGGCGTCCATGTTCTGCACGATCCGGGCCGCGACGCCCCGCAGCGGGGTGGTCTGCGGGCCGGTGGCGGCCGGCTGGGCCGCCTTGGCCGGCGCCGCCTTGGGCTGGGCCGGCTTCGCCGGGGCGGCCTTGGCCGCGGCCGGCTTCGGCGCGGCCGGCTTGGCGGCGGGCTTCGGCTCCGCCGGCTTCGCCGCGGCCGGCGGCTGGGCGACCTTGGCCGTCGCCTCCGGCTGGCCGTCGGGCTCCGGGCGGACGGCGGGCGTGGTCGGTTGGCCCTCACGCGGCGTGGCGGCGCCCGGCGCCGGTCGGTAGTCGGCGAAGAAGTCGTGCCAGGCCGAGTCGACGCTCTTGGGGTCCGCGAGGTACCGCTGGTACATCTCCTCGACGATCCACTCGTTCGGGCCGAAACCCGCCAGTGGGTTCTCCTGCGAAGTCTGCTGGGTCGACACGGCCGGTAATCGCCTCTTTCACGCGGGTTTGTGTGTCACGCGGTGCCCGGCGACGCCCCCACCCGGGGGCCCGCACGAGACGGCTCCCAGGCTACGCCGTACGGATGCCGCAGGCATTTCCGCCTCCGCTGCGTGGTCCGTTTCACAGAAGATGCCAGAAGTTCGGTAAACGCTGCGTGTTCCGACAACTGCTGGTAAGGCGTGAGGTGTCGGAGAAGGCCACTTTCCGCACGGCCGGTGTGGTGGTCACAGCGATGCCGACCCCGACACGTGGCGGGGGTGGCGCCGGCCGGCACCACCCCCGCTCGAACCGCTCGGGTCAGGAGATGTCCCGCCGCCGGGTCATCAGGACGCCGAAGGCCCCGGTGACCACCGCGTAGCCGATCAGCACCAGGGCGCCGACCCACCACGCGGGGGTGAACTCCGACTGGCCCTCGGAGATCATCACGGTGGACGCCACCGCGGGCCAGATCACCTGCCACTTCACCACCGCCGGGTTGTCCAGCGCGTTCGACAGCAGCAGGAACAGCAGCCCGACCACCTGGGTGCCGACCAGGTAGAGCACCGCGGCGGTGATCACCGCACCGAGCTGGTTGGTGATCAGCGTGCCGATGCCGACCCCGAGGATCGTCCAGATCGCGTACGCCAGCAGGTTGAACAGCAGGGCCCGCTGCACCGCCCACTCGCCGAGCTGGAGGCCCTGGTCCTGAGCGGTCAGGAAGATCGCGCCGGCGGCCAGGTCGATCACCGTGGTGGCCAGCCAGAACAGGAAGCCCAGCAGGCTGGCCGCGATGAGCTTGCTGGCGATCACCGAGGTGCGCCGCGGGGTGGCCAGGAAGGTGGTGGTCGCCGTCTGGTGGAAGAACTCGTTGGTGACCATCAGGATGCCGATCAGCATCACGAACATCAGGCCCAGGTACTGGCCGGAGGTGTAGATGTTCGCCGCCTGGGCGGCGACGGTGGACTGGTCGGGGCTGAAGCCCAGGGTCTCGCCGTTGCCGTCGAACACCTCGGTGGCGGCCCAGGCGTTGAAGGCGAAGGCCATCGCGATGGCCAGGAACGCCCCGATCGCCAGCCACCACCAGGTGCTGGTGGTACGGATCTTGAGCAGCTCGGATCGGACGAGGTTCATCGGATGTCCGCCTTTCCGGCCGTCAGCTCCAGGAACACCCGTTCCAGGTCGGGTCGTTCCGTGGTGAGTTCGTGCAGCTCCACGCCGGCGGCCAGGGCGACCCGGCCCACCGTCGGGGCGTCCACCGCCCCGACCAGCAGGGTGCCGTGCTCGTCGACGTCGACCGTGGCCGACTCCGCCTTCAACGCCGCGGTCAGCGCCTCGGCCTGCGGGGTGCGGACCCGCACCCGGACGCCCTGCGCCATCGAGCCGATGACCTGGTCGACCGGGCCCTGCCGGACCAGCTGGCCGGCGGCGATGATCACCACGTCGTCGGCGAGCAGCTGCATCTCCGACAGCAGGTGGCTGGAGACCAGCACGGTACGGCCCTGCTGGGCCAGGCCCTTGAGGAACCCGCGCATCCAGCGGATGCCCTCCGGGTCCAACCCGTTGGCCGGCTCGTCGAGGATCAGCACCCGCGGGTCGCCGAGCATCGCGGCGGCGATGCCCAGGCGCTGCTTCATGCCCAGCGAGTAGCCCTTGAACTTGCGCTTCGCCGCCGGGGTCAGCCCGACCAGGGCCAGCGCCTCGTCGGCCCGCTGCTTCGGCAGCCCGGCCGCCGCGCAGATCACCCGGAGGTGGTTGATGCCGGTCCGCCCCTTGTGCGCGCTGGACGCCTCGAGCACCGCGCCGACGTGCCGCAGCGGGTCGGTGAGGTCGGCGTACCGCCGGCCGCCGATGGTCGCCACGCCGGCGGTGGGGGTGACCAGGTTCAGCAGCATGCGCAGGGTGGTGGTCTTGCCGGCCCCGTTCGGGCCGAGGAAGCCGGTCACCCGACCCGGCTCGACGGTGAACGACAGGTCGTTGACCGCCCTCACGTTCTTGTACTGCTTCGTCAGGCCGGACACCACGATCTGACCGTCGGTGGGGCTTCGCTGCCCGTCAGTCATTACTCTCCCTCCGTGCGATGGCGTCGGGGTACGCCGTTGCACAGCGTGACGGCCCCGCGCAACAAGGTCAATCAGGCGCGGTCCGTAGTTTCCTCTCCACCCGGGGCAGGAGGGGGGTCATCCTCGGGACGGACCTCAGCCGGCCGGCAGCGCCACCCAGGTGGCGCGGGCGGTGGCGAGCAGGTCACCGGTCGGTCCGTACAGGCTGGTGTGCACGAGCGCCTTGCGGCCCTCGCCGCCGACGGTCGCGCCGGTCACCACGCACTCGTCGCCGGGCGCCGGCAGCGCGCGCACCGTCGCGGCGATCCGGCCGAGCACGTACGGGCGGCCGGGCGCGATCACCGACCAGCCGCCGGGACAGTCCAGGGCGGCCCAGACGGTCGGCACCTCGACCTCCGCCGGCGCCCGGAACGGGGCGGCGGTCCGGCCGTCCGGCAGCCGACCCGGGAAGATCCGCAGCCCGTCCGCCCGCCGCGGCCCGCAGACGTAGCAGCCGGGGAAGGGGTGGTCGACCAGACCGGGGTACGCGGCCGCGGCGGCCCGGGCGGTCGCCAGGTCCACCGGCGGCACCACCGCCTCGATCTGACCGGTCTCGCGGACCTCGGCGACGAGGTTCCCGTCCGGGTCGTGGACGTTGCCGCCGGCGAGGGTCAGCGGGGTCTCCAGCGGCGGCGGCCGGCGCAGCGTCACCTCGACCACCCCCGGCCCGCCGTACGCGGCCGCGAAGAGCCCGGCGCTCCAGCCGCCGTTGCCCGAGCCGGGCGGCCCGTTGAAGCGGGACTCGATGATCATGGGGCACCTCCGGACGGTCGCGGCTCCGGCGTCGTCGCCGGGCGCTCCGGCAGCCTCGCACGCCGGGGTGCGCGCGGCGTCGCACGCCCTGCCGTCCGGCGACCCGGTCGCCGCCGCTCGGGCCGGGCCGCTGCGCCGTCGCCCGGCGGCGTCCTGCCTGGGCGTCGCCACCCGTCCGGGCAGCGCCACGGGTCGCCGGCCGGCGTTCACCGGATCGACACTCCTGGTCACCGCGACCGGCACCCGGGCCGCCTACACAATCCCCATGGCTGTCCTGCCCGCCGCTGGCGCACCCCTGACGACCAGCGGATACACCCTGCTGATCGCCGACGACCCGACCCGGGTCGCGGCCGCGCAACGCCTCCGGCACGAGGTGTTCGCCACCGAACTCGGGGCCACCGTCCCGGGCGCCGCCGGCCTGGACGCCGACGACCTCGACCCGTACTGCGACCACCTGATCGTGCTCGAGGATCGCACCGGCGAGGTGGTCGGCACGTACCGGCTGCTGCCGCCCGGCCGGACCGCCCGTCGGTACGCCGAGAGCGAGTTCGACCTCACCCCGCTCGCCCCGCTGCGGGACGTCCTGGTGGAGACCGGCCGCTCCTGCGTGCACCCGGACCACCGCTCCGGCGCGGTGATCAACCTGATGTGGGCCGGGATCACCCGCTACCTGCACCTGCGCGGCTCCCGCTGGCTCGGCGGCTGCGCCTCGGTGCCGGTCGCGGACGGCGGGCTCGCCGCCGCCGAGGTCTGGGCCCGGGCGCAGGCCCGGCACCTGGCCCCGCCGTCGCTGCGGGTCCGGCCGTTGCGGCCCTGGTTCGCCGAACCGGGCGCCCGGACGGCGGCCCCGGATCCCGGTTCGGTCGGCGCGAGCCGGGTGCCGCCGCTGCTGCGCGGGTACCTGCGGCTGGGCGCGTGGATCTGCGGCGAGCCGGCGTACGACCCGGACTTCGGCGTCGCCGACTTCTACGTGCTGTTCTCCCTGGACCGGATGAACCCGCGCTACCTGCGGCACTTCCTGGCCGGGGCGGACCGGCCGGCGGGGGCGGACCGGTGAACCGGCGCGACCTCTGGCGGCCGGCCTCCGGCTGCGGCCCGCACTGTCTGCCGCCACCCGGCGGCACCCCGGGCGTGCCGGCCGCCCGCCGCGTCGCGCGGCTGGCCGCCCTGCTCGGCATGCTGGTGCTCGGCGCCGGCCTGGCGGTGGTGCTGCCGCTGCTGCCCGCGGCGGAGCGGCGGGCGGCGCTGGGCGGTTGGGCCCGGGCCACCGCCCGGGCGCTCGGGGTGCGCCTGGTGGTCCGGGGCCGGCTGCCCCGGCGACGCGCGCTGCTGGTCGCCAACCACGTGTCCTGGCTGGACGTGCTGGCCGTGCTCGCCGTCGCTCCGGCCCGGCTGGTGGCCAAGCGCGAGGTCCGCGGCTGGCCCCTGCTGGGGTGGCTGGCCCGGGCCGCCGGCACCCTCTTCGTGGACCGGGCCCGCCCCCGCGACCTGCCCGCCACGGTGAGCCGGGTGGCGGACGCGCTGCGCGCGGGCCGGGCCGTGGCGGTGTTCCCGGAGGGCACCACCTGGTGCGGCGCGGCGACGGGCTGCCGGCCGGCCGGCGGGTTCCGGCCGGCGGTGTTCCAGGCGGCCGTCGACGCCGGCGCCCCGGTGGTGCCGCTGCGGATCGGCTACCGGGACGCGCTGACCGGGGACGCGACCACGGCGCCGGCCTTCCTCGGCGACGAGAACCTGTGGCGGTCGCTGCGCCGGGTGCTGGCCAGTCGGGACCTGGTGCTCACCGTGGCCGTGACGACCGCGCTGCACCCCGCGCCGGGGGCGGACCGGCGGATGCTGGCCCGGGTCGCCGAGTCGGCCGTACACCTCTGCCCGGTTGCCGACCGACCGGCGGCGCGGCGGGCGCCGGCGGCGTGGGAGGTCGACCTGGCGGCCTGACCGGCCGGCGCGGGGTGGCGGCGCGCCCTCCGCGCCCTCCTTGTCATGTCGCGATGTATCGCGTTACTCTCCTCGACGTCGGGCGCGCCGCGTCGCGCTCCGCCGAGGGGAGGAACCATGACCGAGTGGACCGTCGACAGCCCGCAGCGGCTCACCCTGGACGGGCCGGTCACCCGGCTCGACGTCCGCCTGGTCAGCGGCCGGCTCAACGTGGTGGCCACCGACGGCCCGCCGCGGGTGGACGTCACCCGGGTCGGCCGCCGGCCGGTCCGCGTCGAGCACCGGGACGGCCGGTTGTCCGTCCGGCAGCCGCGCGGCAACCGGTGGCGGGACCTGCTGTTCTGGGCCGGCCCGCTGGCCCGGCTGCCCCGGGTCGACGTCTCCGTCGCGATCCCCGCCGACGTGCTCGCCGACCTGCACCTCACCGAGGGCTCCCTGGTCGCCTCCGGGCTGCGCCGGCAGACCCGGGCCGACGTGACCGCCGGCCAGATCACCCTGATGGGGCTGCGCGGGCGGACCGCCGCGAAGATCACTTCGGGCCCGGTGGAGGCGCTCGGAGTGACCGGCGACCTCGACGTGGAGACCGTCTCCGGCGAGGTCATCCTCACCGACAGCGCTCCCGGCCAGGTCCGCGCACAGACCGTCTCCGGCGCCATCACCTGCGACTTCGACAACCCCCGGCGCAGCGACATCCGACTGAGCACGATCTCCGGCAGCATCACCGTGCGGGTCCGCGAGGACAGCGACCTCGCCGTCCGGCTACACACCTCGTCCGGGCGGATCACCAGCGGTTTCCCGGCCGTACGCGGCAACGCGGCGCTGGGCGCGGTGGTCGACAGCGAGGGGGTGCTCGGCGCCGGCGAGGGTAAGCTCTGGGCGTCCGCCACGTCCGGCAGCATCGCGCTGCTCGCCCGCCCGGTGGACGACGACGAGGAGGAGCTGCCGTGACCGCCGTGTTCAGTCACGGGCGGCTCCGGCTCTACCTGCTCAAGCTCCTCGACGACGGTCCCAAGCACGGATACGAGCTGATCCGCCTGCTGGAGGAACGCTTCCTCGGCCTGTACGCGCCCAGCGCCGGCACCATCTACCCCCGGTTGCAGCGGCTGGAGGCCGACGGGCTGGTCAGCCACACCGCGGCCGGCGGCCGAAAGATCTACGAGATCACCGCTGCCGGGCGGGCCGAGCTGAGCCAGCGGGCCGGGGAACTGGCCGCCCTGGAATCGGACATCGCCGCCTCGGTGGCCGATCTCTCCACCCTGGCCGGGGAGATCCGCAGCGAGGTACGCGGGTCGGTGCGCGACCTCAAGCGGGAACTGCGCGAGGCGGCCCGGCAGACCCGGCGTAACCGGTGGATCCCGCCCGCTCCCGCGCCCGTCACCGCGCCCCCGCCGCCCGGGCCGGAGCAGGCCGCGCAGGCCGAGTTCGACCAGCGGCTGGCCGCGTTCGCCGGCGAGGTGTCCGCGCTGGTCCGGTCCCGCCGGCTCAGCGAATCCCAGCTGCGTACGGCGATCCGGCTGCTCGACGGAGCCCTGGACGGGCTGCGCCGGCTGCTGCGCTGACCGCCGCCGGGGTCGGCCGGCGGCCCGCCGACGTGGGCTGACGGGGACTTCAGCATCCCGCCGGCCGGCTCACAGGGTTTTTCCAGCCACCACCCAGGCCGGACGCAGCGATGGCGCGGATGATGGGCACATGCCCGCTACCCAGACCGAGGCACGCCTGCTCGTCGTCGAGGACGACCCCAACATCCTCGAACTGCTCTCCGCGAGCCTGCGGTTCGCGGGCTTCGACGTGGCGACCGCGACCAGCGGCAGTTCCGCGCTGAGCGCCGCCAAGGACCACCGGCCCGATCTGGTGGTGCTCGACGTGATGCTGCCCGATCTGGACGGCTTCGAGGTGATCCGGATGCTGCGCGAGGGCGGCACCCGTACCCCGGTGGTCTTCCTGACCGCCCGGGACGCCACCGACGACAAGATCCGCGGGCTGACCCTGGGCGGCGACGACTACGTCACCAAGCCGTTCAGCCTGGAGGAGCTGACCGCTCGGATCCGGGCGGTGCTGCGGCGGACCAGCACCGGCGAGCAGGCCCCGTCCCGGCTCACCTTCGCCGACCTGGAACTGGACGAGGAGACCCACGAGGTGCACCGGGCCGGCCAGCGGGTGCAGCTGTCGCCGACCGAGTTCAAGCTGCTGCGCTACCTGATGTTGAACGCCAACCGGGTGCTGTCCAAGGCGCAGATCCTCGACCACGTGTGGAACTACGACTTCCGCGGTGACGACAACATCGTCGAGTCCTACATCTCCTACCTGCGGCGCAAGGTCGACAACGTCGAGCCCCGGCTGATCCACACCCTCCGGGGCGTCGGTTACGTGCTACGCAAGCCGGCGGCGTGAACCCGGTCCAACAGGCGAAGGGGCGGGTGCGGAGCATCCCGCTCCGGGTCAAACTGGTCACCGCCGTCCTCGCCCTGGTGGCGCTCGCGCTGTTGGTGATCAGCTCGTTGACCGCCGTCTTCCTGCGTAGCTACCTCGTCGACCAGGTCGACAGCGAGCTCCGGGGCGGCACGGCCGGGGTGGCACGGGCGCTCGATCAGGCCCTGCTCCAGGGGGAGGACGTCTCGGTCGCCATCCCGAGCGACTACGTCGCGGCGCAGGCCATCCCCCCGGCCACGGTCAAGCCGACCGCGCGTTACTCCGGACTGCGGTCGGGGGAGCTGCCCAGGATGCCTACCAGCTACCAGGGGTTCGCCGACCTGGTCGGCAAGCCGATCACCGTCCGGTCCGTCGACGGTCACACCCGCTGGCGGATGCTCTACACCCAGTTGGACGACGGTCGGATCCTGGCCTTCGGCCAGCACCTCACCGACGTCGACCGGGCGGTCGCCCGGCTGGTCTGGATCGACATCCTGGTCGGCGGGGCGGTGCTGATCCTGCTCGCCTCGATCGGCGCGGGCATCGTCCGGACCAGCCTGAAACCGCTGGTCGAGATCGAACAGACGGCCGCGGCCATCGCCGGCGGCGATCTGACCCGGCGGGTGCCCGACCCCGAGGAGGGGCAGGAGTGCCCCACCTCGGAGCTGGGCCGGCTCTCCCGCGCGCTGAACGCCATGCTCACCCAGATCGAGGCCGCGTTCACCGCCCGGGCGGCCTCGGAGACGGCGGCCCGCTCGGCCGAGGCCAGCGCCCGCGACGCCGCGGTCGCCGCGCAGGCATCCGAGGCGCGCGCTCGCCGCTCTGAGGAGCGGATGCGGCAGTTCGTCGCGGACGCCTCGCACGAGCTGCGTACCCCGCTGACCACCATCCGCGGCTTCGCCGAGCTGTATCGGCAGGGCGCGGCCCGCGCCCCGGAGCAGACCGCCGACCTGCTACGCCGGATCGAGGACGAGGCGGCCCGGATGGGCCTGCTGGTGGAGGACCTGCTGCTGCTCGCCCGACTGGACCGGGAGCGGCCGCTCTCCCTCGCCCCGGTCGAGCTTCCGGTGCTGGCCAGCGACGCGGTGGAGGCCGCCCGGGTGATGGCTCCGGACCGCCGGGTCGAGCTGGAGATCGAGCCGGGTTCCGGCCCGCTGGTGGTCTACGGCGACGACGGCCGGCTCCGGCAGATCATCGGCAACCTGATGACGAACGCGCTGACGCACACCCCGCCGGACGCGTCGGTGACCCTGCGGCTGCGGGCCGAGCCGGGCAACCTGGCCGTGGTGGAGGTCGCCGACACCGGCCCCGGTCTCGCCCCGGAACAGGCGGAACGCGTCTTCGAGCGGTTCTACCGGGTGGACGCGGCCCGGACCCGGCGGGCCGGTGGCAACACCGGCACCGGGCTCGGCCTGGCCATCGTCGCCGCGCTGGTGAGTGCCCACCACGGCACCGTCGAGGTGGCCGAGACCCCGGGTGGGGGAGCCACCTTCCGGGTCCGGCTGCCGCTGGTGCCGGACGCGGACATCGACGGCGAGTGACTTTCAGCCAACCTTCAGGCCGGTTCCAGGCTGGTCGCAGAGCACCGGGGCAAGGTGGAGACATGACCGAGTACGAGTCCGACCCGCAGCGCCGGCCGGCCCCCACCGACGCCGAGCCGTCGCACCCCACCGCCGAGCTGCCGCACGTCGAGCGCGCGCAGTCCGACTCCCCGACCATCGAGGCCGGCCCGGCC
>NZ_QGSW01000396.1:0-13067 GCF_003176715.1 Micromonospora sp. S4605 | reverse complement strand
GTCGCGCCGCGGCGGCGGACGCGACGCCCGGTCCGGAGGCCCTGGCCGGCGGCGCCACCGACCCGCCCGGCCCGGCCGACGCGGCGGTGCCCGCCGCCGGTGACCCGCCCGGCCCGGCCGCCGCGCTCACCGAGCGGGAACGCGCGATCATCGCCTTCGAACAGCAGTGGTGGCGGCACGCCGGTGCCAAGGAACAGGCCATCCGGGACACCTTCGGCCTCTCCGCCACCCGCTACTACCAGTTGCTGAACGCGCTGCTCGACCACCCGGCCGCGCTGGCCGCCGAGCCGGTGCTGATCGGACGGTTGCGCCGGTTGCGCTCCTCCCGGTCCCGCAACCGCCGCCGCTGACCGCGTCGCCCCGCCCCCACGCCTACCGGAACGCGTGCAGGTGGCGCCGGACCCAGTCGGCGAAGGTACGCGGGGCGCGGCCCAGGATCCGCTCCGTGTCCGGGCTGATCCGCTGCTCCGCCGGGGTCGGCTCGCCGAGGATCGCCAGGGTCCCGTCGACCACGGGCTCGGGCATGAACCCCAGCAGCTGCGCGCGCGCCTCCGCCGGCGTCTGTTCGACGAACCGGACCGGCTGCCCCAGCGCCTCGGCGATGTCCCGGACCCGCTGCCGCGGCGTGGTCAGGGCCGGCCCGGTCAGCTCGTAGATCTGGCCGCCGTGCCGCTCCTGCCGCAGGACCGTGGCGGCGACCTCCGCGATGTCGGCCGGGTCGACGACCGGCAGGCCGACGTCGCCGAAGGGCGCCGCCACCGTGCGTCGGGTCCGCACCGAATCCGCCCAGGCGTACGCGTTGGAAGCGAAGCCGCCCGGCCGCAGGATGGTCCAGGACAGGCCGGATCGTTGGACGACCTCCTCGATGCCGCGCAGCGGCGCGTGCGAGACGGACCGGGGGCGCGTCCCGGCGGCCTGCGAGGACAGCAGGACGATGTGCTCGACCCCACCGGTCTTCGCGACGTCGAGGATGTCGTCGGGGTCCAGCTCGGCGCCGGCGCCGGCGACCAGCAGGAACAGTGCCCGGGCTCCGTCCACCGCGGGGCGCAGGGTCTCCGGTTCGGCCAGATCGGCCCGGTGGTGCCGCGCTCCGTCCGGGATGGGCACCGGCGACGTTCCTCGGGACACCGCGGTCACCTGCTCACCGGCGCTGGTCAGTACTTCCACGAGTACGCGGCCGACGTTGCCGGTCGCCCCCGTCACCACGATCATCATCGGCTCCTCTGCGTCGATTGCCACCCATGCCGTTGCTGGGTGCGATCCGCGCCGGTCCGGTCTCCTCGGCGCGACCCGGAGAAGCTAACACCGTCGGTATAGTAGGTACCTACAGGAAAGTGACTATGTGGAGGGCCAGTGCAGAGCGACCGAGCCACCTGGGCGCCCTCGGCGTCGGCCGACCCCGAGCAGGCCTGTCCCGTCGCCCCGGTCGTGGACATCGTCTTCAGCCGGTGGACGACACCGATCCTGTGGACGCTCAACTACCAGGGGCGGCAACGTTTCGTCGAGTTGCAGCGGCGGATCACCAGCATCACGCCGAAGGTGCTGACCCAGCGACTGCGGCAGCTCGAACGCGACGGGCTCGTCGTGCGCACCTACCACCCGGAGGTTCCGCCCCGGGTCGAGTACGAGATCAGTGACCTCGGTCGCAGCCTCGCCCCGCTCTTCGCCCACCTGGCCGAATGGGCCACCAGTCACCTCGACGACGTGGAACGCGCACGGCGCGCCTACGACACGACGCAGCGGTAAGTTCCCGGTCCGCGGCCGGCGGATCGTGCCGACCTGATCGGCACGTGCCCGGCCGTCCTGGTCGACCGCCGTCGCACCCGCCGAGCCGTCCGCCCCGCGCACCGACCGTCGGTCCGGATTTCGAACCTGCCCCGATGCCCGGGACGGAATGCCGGCGAGCCGTGCGGGTAGGCGGATGGCGTTCCGGGCCGCGAGTCTCGCGGCCGGTCCACGTTCCGGGGCGCGACCGCTGCCCCGGGGCCGACGGAGGGAGCGGGCTAATGACGGGGATCAACCCGAGCCGGCCACCGGACGGTGCTACCGGCGCCGGGCAGCAGGCCCGGCAGCAGGCGTCGCGGGTCGGGCACCAGGCGACCCAGGCCGGCGGGCAGATGGCGCACGCCGCGGCCGAGCAGGGCGGCCACGTCGCCCACGAGGCCCGGCAGCAGATGCGGAACCTGACCGGCGAGGCCAACACCCAGTTGCGCGGCCAGGCCCATGCGCAGAAGCAGCGGGCCGCGGACGGCCTGCGCGGGTTCGGCCGCGAACTCAGTTCGATGGCGGAATGCAGCCAGGACTCCGGGATCGCCGCCCAGGCGGTCCGTCGGGCAGCCCACGCCGCCGAGCAGGCGGCCGGCTGGATCGAGCACAACGAGCCGGCGGCGATGATGGACGACGTGCGCGCGTACGCGCGCCGGCATCCGGGCACCTTCCTGGCCGGCGCGGCGGTGGCCGGTCTGCTGTTCGGGCGGCTCACGCGGAGCCTGACCGGGGGCGGCGACGGCCGGGGCGCGCCGAGCGAAGCGCCGCACCCGGGTGCCGCCGGTGTCCAGCCCGGTGAGATGCCGGCCGGACAGCGGCCCTACGAGCGGACGGTCACCGCGCCGTACGAGGCCGAGTCGCCCTACGTGGGTGCGTCCCGGGTGCGCAGCTCGACGCCGCCGGGCCGGCCGGAGGGCGAGATTCCCGGCGGGGTGGCGCCATGAGCGCCCCCGAGAAGGAGCGGACCCAGGCGTCCGTCGGCGAACTGTTCGGCGACGTGACCCGGGACTTCTCCACGCTGATGCGTAAGGAGATCGAGCTGGCCAAGGCGGAGCTCCGCGAGGAGGCGAGCCAGGCCGGCAAGGCCGGTGGACTGTTCGGCGGCGCCGGTCTGGCCGGCTTCCTGGCCGTGCTGTTCGTGTCGTACGCGGTGTGGTGGGGCTTGTCCAACGTGATGGACCAGGGCTGGGCCGCGCTGCTCGTGGCGATCGCCTGGGCCGTGATCGGGGGTGTCCTGCTCGCCAACGCGCGCGCCAGGCTGCGCGAGATGCGCGGCGTGCTACCCCGTACGCAGGAGACCGCACGGCAGTTGCCGAACGCGATACGTGGCCGGTGAACCGACCGGGAGGGAGCAGACGATGTCCGATCCGGACCGGATCCGGTGGGAGATCGAGAACACCCGGAACGAGTTGAGCAGTGACATCGACGCGTTGGCCGACCGGGTCAACCCGCGACGAATGGCCGGTGAGCGTGTCGGGCAGGCCCGTGGCGCGCTGACCAGGGTGAAGGAGAAGGTGATGGGTGCACAGTCGGACGGGCACGGCGCCAGCCAGCGGATGTCCCAGGCCACGGGCGCGGCCCGTCAGTTCGGGCAGCAGTCGCGTGAGCAGATGTCGCACGCGGCGGGTTCGGCCCGTCAGTTCGGGCAGCAGTCGCGCGAGCAGATGTCGCACGCGGCCGATTCGGCCCGCCATCTCGGGCAGCAGTCCCGCGAGCAGGCGCAGGGCAATCCACTGGCCGCCGGCCTGATCGCCTTCGGCGCCGGGCTGCTGGTGTCGTCCCTGATCCCGCCCAGCCGCCCCGAGCGGCAGTGGGCCGGGCAGGCCCGTGGCAAGGTCAGCGAGCACTCGGACATGCTGCGTCAGCAGGCCAGTCAGATGGGTCACCAGGTTCGCGACGGCATGCGCGACAGCATGCGTGAGCCGGTGCGGCACGCCGCGTCGTCGGTGGGCTCGACCGCGATGCACGGCGCGTCGTCGGTGGGCTCGACAGCGATGCACGGCGCGTCGTCGGTGGCGCACGAGGGCCGGTCGGCCGCCCACCAGATGCGGGAGCAGGCGCATGAGGCAGCCGACGACCTCCGCCGCCGCTGAGGCCACCCGGGTCGTGGGGGCGGCGCGGACGATGCGGGTAAGCTCCGCGTCCGCGCCGCCCCCCGGCCGTGCGCTCAACGAGGACCTGGTCTTCCGGTTCGGGCCGCTGGTCGGGGTGCTGGACGGCGCGACCGTGCCGGAGGGCTTCGACACCGGCTGCGTGCACGGACCGTCCTGGTACGTCCAGCATCTGGCCGCCCGGCTCGGGCTGGCCGAGGCGGCCCGGCCGACGGCCACCCTGATGAGCAACCTCGCGGCGGCGATCCTGGCCGTCCGGTCCGACCACGGCGACCTGTGCGACCTGGACCATCCGGGCACCCCGTCCAGCACCGTCTGCCTGCTGCGCGACGGTGGCCACCACGTCGACTACCTGGTGCTCTGTGACAGCCCGCTGGTGCTCGACGCCGGCGGGCAGGTGAGTGTGGTCTCCGACGAGCGGCTGGACGTCGCGATGGGCGAGCTGCGCGAGACCGTGGCCGCGATGCCGGCCGGCCCGGCCGACCGGACCACCCGGTTCCGGCAGGCCGTCGCGGTGCAGCGGGAGCGGATGAACCGCACCCACGGCTACTGGGTGGCCGCCGCCGACCCGGACGCCGCGTTCCACGCGGTGGCCGGCACGCTGCCGCTGCGCGGCCCCGGCGCGGTACGCCGGGCGGTGCTGCTCAGCGACGGCGCCTCGGCGGTGGTGGAGCAGTTCGGGCTGCTCGACTGGGCGGGGCTGCTGGACGTGGTGACCGCCGAGGGTCCGGGCGGGCTGCTCGACCGGGTGCGGGCGGCCGAGCGCGACCACCCGGACCGGTTGCGCCGGCACAAGCCGGCCGACGACGCCTCGGTGGTGCTCTGCGAGTTCGACACCGAGGCTTCCTGACCGTGGGTCACCGGGCGGCGTCGCCGTCCGCCGGGCGGTTGTGGCCCGGCGGGTGCGCGGCGGCCTGATCGTGGTCGCCGCGGCGGCTGTCCGGGCCGGCCGCCGCCAGCCGCCGGCGGCGCAGTTCGGTCTCCTCGGCCTCGAGGGCCCGTTCCTCCTCGAACTTCTCCTCCCGCAGCCGCTGCCGGTGCTGCCGCATGCGGAGGGTGTCCACGGCCGCGACGAGCACGATCGCCACCACCAGCAGCGCCAGCGCCCCGAACGGCGCGAGCGCGGCGCCGACCGGGACCAGCGCCGCCAGCACCACCAGCGAGACCACCTGGAACCGGCTCATCCAGTGCAGGGTGCGGCGTTGGAAGCCGAGCACCGCCAGCAGGTAGACGATCACGCCGCCGTGCAGTAGGAGGACGTCGACAGCGTCGACCCGCTCCCGCAGGCCGGCGCTCGCGCTTTCGGCGATCGCGGCCAGTGTCCGTTTCAGGCCGAGGGAGAACAGGATGATCCCGAGAATCATCGGCAGGTGCAGGTAGCTGTACGCGTCGCGGGCCAGGGCTATCCGGGCCCGTCCGTGGACGCGGTGCATTGCCCGTTCACCGGCGATCGCCCGACTGTCGAAATACACCCACCACAGGGCGGCGATCACCGCGATGCCGAGGGTCGCCGCCCAGATCACCGGCCAGGTGAGCGGCAGGCCGGCCGACAGGCCGGGGCCCACGCCGAGCGAGATGATCGACTCGCCGAGCGCGATCAGGATGATCTGGGCGTGCCGTTCCGCCCAGTGCCCGGCCGAGACGATGGTCAGGCCCTCGGTCCGGGTGCGCTGGCCCATCACGTACGCGACGGCGATCGCGAGCACCCAGAGCGCGACCCGGACGGCGAGTTCGGCGGTGCCGTCGAAGAGCCGCTGCGGCACCAGCGCGGCGACCAGCAGCAGCGTCACGGTGATGAACGGCGGCCCGGCCAGCCGCCGCCAACGCGGCCGCAGCTTCGGGTCGTTGCGGACGGCGTACCAGAAGGCCAGCACCTGGAGGTCGCGGACCACCAGGTAGCAGGCCGCGAAGACCAGGTCGCCGGGGAGCCCGGGCGGGTCGTCGCTGAACGCCTCCGGCACCGACAGCGAGGCCACGAAGATCGCCGCCATGGTGGCGAAGCCGAACAGGGGCATGACGCCCCGGTCGGCGCGGACCGCGTTGCCCAGGGTGGCGAAGCTGGTCCAGGCGAACCAGAGCAGCGCGAGCACCAGGATGCCGCCGACCAGACCGCCCTGGCCGAGGGTCTTGGCGGAGGCGTTGGTGACGTTGATGAACGCGAAGACGAAGACGAGGTCGTAGAAGAGCTCCAACCGGGTGACCTTGGCGCCGGGGGCGGCCGGTTGCAGCCGATGCGTGCCCACCAGCTGCTGGTCGGTGCTCACCGACCAAGTCTCGCAGCGACAGCCGCCGGTCACCGGGACAAATCCGAAGAATCCTCAGGTCAAGTGGATCGCCCGGGTACGGCGCGAGCCCGGCCCCGCTGGACGGGGCCGGGCTCGACGATCGCCCGGCTCAGTACGCGGCCAGCACCGAGCCCTGGTACTTCTCCGCGATGAACGCCTTCACCTCGGCGGAGTGCAGCAGCTGCTCCAGCTTGACCACCCGCGGGTCGTCCTCGTCGCCGTCGCGGACCACCACCAGGTTCGCGTTCGGGTTGTTCTCGGCCTTCTCCAGCGCGAGCGCGTCGGTGGCCGGCTTCAGGCCGCTCTCGATCGCGTAGTTGCCGTTGATCACCGAGGCGTCGGTGTCGTCCAGGCTGCGCGGCAGCTGGGCCGCCTCCAGCTCCTTGAACTCCAGCCGCTTCGGGTTGTCGGCGATGTCCCGCTGGGTGGCGGCGACCCCGGCGCCGTCCTTCAGCGTGATCAGGCCGTGCTGGGCGAGCAGGTTGAGCGCCCGGCCCGAGTTGGTCGGGTCGTTGGGGATCGCCACCACCGCCCCGGTCGGCAGGTTGGCGAGGCTGTCCACCTTCTTCGAGTAGAGGCCCAGCGGCTCGATGTGCACCGGCTTCAGCGCGGTGAACGCGTAGCCCTTGGACTTCTCCTCGGTCTCCAGGTAGGGCACCGTCTGGAAGTAGTTGGCGTCGAGCTGCTTCTCCTGGAGCGCGCGGTTCGGCTGGACGTAGTCGGTGAACTCGACGATCTCCAGCTTCAGCCCGGCCTGCTCGGCGAGGTTGTCCTTGATGTAGGTGAGGATCTCCCCGTGCGGTACGGGGCTGACGCCGACCTTCAGCGCTGCGTTCGGGTCGCTCGCGTCGCCGCCGTCGGCCCCGCACGCGGCGAGGCCCAGGGCGAGCGCGGCCGCGGCGAGGGTTGCGGTGATGCGTCGCACGGTTTTGCCTTTCTTCGGATCTGACCAGCCCGCCCGTCGAGGGCGGCGCCGGGTGGTCGGGTCGGCCGCACCGGTGGGCGCGGGCCGGTTCCGGCCGGCCGGGTGGGCCTGCGCCGGAGTTCACTCGTCCGGGGTCACCGGTGGGAGAGTCTTCGGGTGATCACGTCGCCGACCACCTGGACCAGCTGGACGAAGGCGACCAGCAGCACCACGGTGGCGATCATGACGTCGTTCTCGAACCGCTGGTAGCCGTAGCGCAGGGCCAGGTCGCCGAGGCCCCCGCCGCCGATCACCCCGGCCATCGCCGAGTAGCCGATCAGCGCCACCACGGTGAGCGTGAAGCCGGCGACCAGGCCGGGTCGGGCCTCGCGGAGCAGCACCTTGCCGACGATCTGCCGGCGGTTCGCGCCCATCGCCCGGGCCGCCGCGATGACGTCCCGGTCGACCTCCCGCAGCGCGGTCTCCACGATCCGGGCGTAGAACGGGATCGCGCTGACCGTGAGCGGGACGATGGCGGCGGTGGTGCCGATGGTGGTGCCGACCACCGCCCGGGTGACCGGGATGATCGCCACCAGCAGGATGATGAAGGGCAGCGAGCGGCCGACGTTGACGACCAGCCCGAGCAGCGCGTTCACCGGCCGCGCGGGCAGCAGGCCGTCGCGTCCGGTGAGTACCAGCAGGACGCCGACCAGCAGCCCGCCCAGCGCCGAGAGCAGCGCCGCCACGGCGACCATGTAGGCGGTCTCGCGCAGCCCCTGGGTCAGCAGCGGCACGAGGTCGTCGGCGATCACGCGGCCACCTCCACGGCGAGCCCGGCGGCGCGCAGGTGGGCCACCGCCGGGGCGGTCCGCTCGGCGTCGCCGGGCAGGGCCAGCCGCAGCCGGCCGGCGCGTCCGCCGGCGAGCTGCTCGACGGTGCCGCCGAGGATCCGGGCGTCGAGGTCGAAGCGGCGGGTCAGCTCGGCGACGAAGGTGATGTCCGCGTCCGGGCCGGCCACCGTGACGTCGACGACCGTGCTGCCGGGCAGCGCCGGGGGCGTCCCGAGCGGGAAGACCTCGGCCGCGAGTTCCGAGCCGGGCCGGGCGATCAGTTCGGTGACCCGACCGGACTCGGTGAACCGGCCGTCGCGCATCACCGCCGCCGAGTCGCAGAGCCGCTTGACCACGTCCATCTCGTGGGTGATCAGCAGGATGGTCAGCCCGAGCCGCCGGTTGAGGTCGCGGAGCAGGCCGAGGATCGAGCGGGTGGTCTCCGGGTCGAGCGCCGAGGTCGCCTCGTCGCAGAGCAGCACCTTCGGTCGTCCGGCCAGCGCCCGGGCGATGCCGACCCGCTGCTTCTGCCCGCCGGAGAGCTGGGCCGGGTAGGCGTCGGCCCGGTCGGTGAGCCCGACCAGGTCGAGCAGTTCGGCGACCCGCCGCGCCCGCTCCCGGCGGGGCACACCCATCACCTCCAGGGCGAAGGCGACGTTGCCCGCCGCGGTGCGGGAGCCGAGCAGGGCGAAGTGCTGGTGGACCATGCCGATCCGCTGCCGGGCGGCGCGCAGCGCGTCCCCGCCGAGCGCGGTCAGCTCCACCCCGTCCACCGTGACGGTGCCCTCGTCCGGACGCTCCAGCAGGTTGACGCAGCGCAACAGGGTGCTCTTGCCGGCACCGCTGCGCCCCACCACGCCGAACACCTCGCCGGGGCGTACCGAGAGGCTGACACCGTCGACCGCGACCACGGACCGCCCCCGACCGCGGTACGTGCGGCGCAGCCCGTCGAGCTCGATCACAGCTGATCCCGTCCTCGTCGCCTCGGGGCGGGAGTCGTCGCTCCCGGATTGTCTACCGGCTCAGTAGGTTAATCCGCAGATCCGCGTTTGACAGCGGAGCGTGAGGCGAAACACGATCCGGCCCGACCGGCCGATACCTTCCGACGTACCGGCAGTCGGCGCCGAACGGGGTGGACTTGGGCCGGTGGGAGCGGCAGACTGCGGCACGTGGCGGGAACGGTCCGGCTGGAGCCGGTGGACGAGCGAAACCTTGAGCCGTTGCTCTCCGTAGCGGCGGCCGAGGCGGAGCCCGGCGACGTCATGCCGCCGGTGGAGGCACCGGCGGGGTGGTCGCACGCCCGCCGGGAGGCGTTCCGGGAGTTCCACCGGGCCAGTTTCGGCGGGCTGGCCGGCCCCACCCGCACCCAGATGTACGCGATCCTGGTCGGCGGTGAGGTGGTCGGCATGATCCGGATGGCCCGCCGGGACGAGCCGGGCGCGGTCGAGACCGGGATGTGGCTGGGCCGGTCCGCGCGCGGCCAGGGGGTGGGCGCGGCGGCGCTGCGTGAACTGCTGAACGAGGCGGCGGCGGCCGGTATGCGACTCGTCGTCGCGGAGACCACCCGGGACAATTCCGGGGCGATCGCGGTGCTTGAGAAATGCGGCGCTAAATTGCGCGAGGACGGCGATCGGGTGCACGCCGAGATATGCCTCGATTCGACGCCGCCGACTTTCTGATTCCGCTTTAGTCACTTACTGCCTTCTTGGCGTTGACGCTGTTCATCCGGGCATCTCTGTCCGTAATGCCGGTTTGGTGAATCGAGCTGTCCGAGCCTCCGTCGCTGACCGGGTGCACCGGTCGCGAATGTTTTGCGGATTGGCCACCGGGTACTGCCCGCCGGGTCCGCTAAATGGGGCACCTGATTTTTGCGGCCCGGCTTGCGCTGTTTCCCCGGTAGCTCATTCGGCCGCTGCCGATCAGGTGTCTCTGCGCCGGGGAGTGAAGGAGAGTTGATGAACAGCGGAGCACGAATCGGGTTGGCGGTCGGCTTCGGCTACCTGCTGGGTCGCCGACGCAAGCTGCGTACCGCGCTGACCCTGGCCGCCGCGGTGGCGATCGGCCGGGCCAGCCGGGACCCGGGCGGGCTGCTGGGTCGGGCCACCGACCTGTTGCAGTCGTCCCCCCACTTGAGCAACCTCGGCCACCTCGGTAAGCCGCTCGCCTCGGCGGGCAAGGCGGCCGCGACCGCCGCCGCCGGCAGTGGCATCGACGCGATCAGCGGGAAGCTGCGCGGCTCGGCCGACGCGCTGCGCCGCCGGGCCGCCGGCCAGACCGACGACGGCGACCGGTCGGACGACGCCGACCGGCCCGAGGACGACGAGGACCGGCCGCAGCGGGAGACCGCCGGGTCCGGTCGACGGGGGCGGTGAGCATGGCGGAGACGAATCCGGGCGCCCTCGCCGGCAAGGTCCGCGGCCAGCTCGTCGACGACGTCAAGGACCTGGCGAGCGCCATCGGCGAGCGCGCGGTCGCCGCTGTCACCGAGCGGATCACCGGCGCGACCGGCCGGCTCAGCGAGTACGCGAAGCAGGGTGGCGGGCCGGGCCTGATCGCCGCCGCCACCGGTGCGCAGAAGCTGGCCGAGGGCAGCTCACCGGTGAAGGCGATGTTCCATGCCGGGCTGGCCGGCGGTAAGGAGAAGGTGATGTCGGCCATCGGCCGGGGTGGCAAGGGTGGCCGGAAGCAGAAGCAGAAGGTCACCAACATCGTGGAGACCATCGAGGTCGGTGTGCCGGTCCGGGTCGCCTACAACCAGTGGACGCAGTTCGGCGACTTCCCGAGCTTCATGAAGAAGGTCGAGAACGTCGACACCGACTCGGACGAGAAGCTGACCTGGAAGGCGCAGGTCTTCTGGTCGCACCGGACGTGGGAGTCCACCATCGTCCGGCAGATCCCGGACAAGTTGATCCACTGGCGTTCCAAGGGCGAGAAGGGCTCCGTGGACGGCACCGTCAGCTTTCACGAGCTGACGCCTGACCTGACCCGCATCCTGGTCGTGCTGGAGTACCACCCGCAGGGCCTCTTCGAGCACACCGGCAACCTGTGGCGGGCCCAGGGCCGCCGGGTCCGGCTGGAACTCAAGCACTTCGTCCGGCACGTGATGACGCAGACCGTCCTCGACCCGGACGCGGTGCAGGGCTGGCGCGGCGAGATCCAGGACTCCCAGGTGGTCAAGGACCACGACACCGCCCTCCGCGAGGAGCAGGAGCAGCGGGAGGAGCAGGCGCAGCGCGAGGAGCAGGAGCGGCGTGGGGAGCGCGCCGAGCCCGAGGAGCGGGAGCGGCCCGAGCGGGAGCCGCGCGGGCGGCGTGGCCGCCCCGAGCCCGAGCCGGAAGAGGCCGAGGAGGAGCCGGAGGAGGCCGAGGAGGAGCCGCGCGAGGAGCGGCCCGCCGCGCGTGGCCGCCGCCGCCCGCCCGCGCGCCGTCGGCCGCCCGCCGAGGAGGAGTACGACGAGTACGAGGACGAGTACGACGACGAGTACGAGTCCTACCGGGAGGGTGAGCCGGACGAGGCGCCCGAGGAACAGCCCAAGCCGCGCCGCCGCGCGCCGGCCCGTCGGGAGGAGCCGCGGGAGGAGACGCCCCGCCGCCGTCCGGCAGCACGCCGGGCCCCGGAGGCGCCGCGCCGGCCGGTGGTGCGCCGTCGTCGGGAGGAGCGGGACGAGTGACCGTAGCGACAACAGGTGGAGAGCAGGCCGGCGGCGCGCTGGAGCGCGGCGGCGGCAGCCTCGCCGACGTGGTGGAGACCGTGCTGGACAAGGGCGTGGTGATCGACGCGCAGGTGTCGGTCGCCGTGGTCGGCATCCAGCTACTGGAGATCAACGCCCGGATCGTCATCGCCAGCGTCGAAACGTACCTGCGCTTCGCCGAGGCGGTCGACCGGTTCGACATCACTCCGAAGAACCAGAAGGGCCTGCCCGATCTGGTCGAGGGCGCCTCCGGCGCGGTCGGCAAGGGCAAGGCCATGTCCGGCCTCGGCAAGGCGGCCAAGGAGATCAGTGGCGCGGTCGCCGACTCGCTGGGCGACCGGGACACCGACCGGGACCGGGAGCGCCCCCGCCGGCGGCGCCGGGACGAGGAGCGCTGAGATGGCCGAGGAGACTGGTCTGTTCATCTACGGCATCGTGCCCGGCGACGTGGAGCCGACCGCGGACGCGATCGGCGTGGGCGAACCGCCGGGGGAGGTGGACGCGATCCGGCACGGCGAGCTGGCCGCGCTGGTCAGCGAGGTGCCGCTGGAGGGTCCGCTGGGCCGCCCGGCGGACCTGACCGCGTACCAGGAGCTGCTGGACGGCACGGCGGCGGTGGCGCCGGTGCTGCCGGTGCGGTTCGGCACGGTGGTGACCGGGGCGGACGCGGTGGCCGACCTGCTGGAGGCGCACCAGGACAAGTTCGCCGCCGCCCTCGACGAGTTCGAGGGCCGGATCCAGTACATCGTGCACGGCCGCTACGAGGAGCCGGCGCTGATCGGTGAGGTGCTGGCCGACAACCCGGCCGCCGCGGAGCTGGCCGACCAGGTGCGCGGGCAGCCGGCCGAGGCCACCCGGCCGCAGCGCATCCGGCTCGGCGAGATGATCAGCCAGGCGGTGGAGCTGCGCCGGGAGGCGGAGAACCGGCAGCTCCTCGACGAGTTGGGCGGGCTCGCGGTGGCCACCGCGCCCCGGGCACCGAGCAACGAGCTGGACGCGGGCGCCGCCGCGTTCCTGGTCGACCGGGACCGCGAGGACGAGTTCGTGGACGCGGTCGAGGCGTACGCCGAGCAGCGCCGGGACCTGATCCGGACCCGGCTGCTGGGTCCGCTGGCACCGTACGACTTCGTCAGCGCGCACCAGCTGGTGGAGTGACCGGTGGACATCCTCTGGGCGCTGCTGACCCTGCCGTACGCGCCGGTGCGCGGGCTGACCGCGGTGGTCAAGGTGATCGCCCGGGAGGCGGAGTCGCAGCAGTACAGCCCGACCAGCATCCGGCGCGAGCTGGAGGAGCTGGACGCGGCGGCCGCCGCCGGCGACATCACGCCGGAGGAGCGGGACCGCGGGCAGCAGCAGGTGCTGGATCGGCTGACCGGCACCGCCGGGGGGCGGCCGGCCCCGGGCCGCGAGGCGGACACCCGCAGCGCGGCCCGGGGCCGCCCCGCCGCCCGGCGCGGCGCCGCCGGCGAGGACCCGGGG
>NZ_QGSW01000118.1:0-13086 GCF_003176715.1 Micromonospora sp. S4605 | reverse complement strand
GGTTCCAGGGTCGTGGCGGCAGCGGGCACCCGGCCGTCCTGCTCGGGGGTGAGCAGCCGGCGCAGGGAGAGGGCCAGCAACGAGGCGACCAGGCAGCCACCGACCACGAAGGCGACCCAGACCCGACCGTCGGCCGCCCCGATCAGCGGACCCGCGGTCACCGGGCCGACCACCCCGCTGATCCCGAAGATCATCGAGCTCATCGCGTTGTAGCGGCCGCGCAGCTCGTCGGTGGCCAGCGCGTTGGTCAACGCGGGCATCACCGGCGAGAGCATGGTCTCGCCGAAGCCGAAGATCGCCGAGCAGGCCATCACGCAGAGCGCCGCGACCAGTGCGTTGCCCGTATCGATCACGCCGGCGAAGCCGAGGACCAGCCAGGCGGTCGCGAAGACCGCGCCCACCACGGCGAGCGCGCCGGTACGGCTGCGCCCTTCCATCCGGCGGATCACCACCAGTTGGGCGAGCACGATCATCACCGTGTTGCCCGCCAGCGCCCACGCCACCACCCGCGGGGTCACCTCGGCCACCCGGACGGCGTACGCGGTGAAGCCGACCTCGATCTGGGCGTAGCCGCAGGTGGTGAGGACCAGGCCGAAGATCACCAGGCGGCGGAACGGGCGGTCGCGGAGCACTGTCAGGTAGCCGCCGCTCGGGGCCTTGCCCCTGGTCGTACGGGTGGTGAGCCGGTGCCCGACGCCGGGCAGGGTCAGCAGGATCAGCGCCGGCATCAGGTAGGTCACCGCGTCCAGCAGGTAGATCAGCTGGAAGGTGACCGGGCGCCCGGTGTCGACGATCGCGCCGGAGGTCAGGCCGCCGACGCCGATGCCGAGGTTGAGCAGGGCGAAGTTGAGCCCGAAGACCCGCTGCCGCTCGCCGTCGTCGGTGAGCGAGGCGAGGATGGTGTTCTGCCCGGACCAGATGGCCGAACTGCCGATGGCGATCACGGTCATCACCAGGAAGGCCGAGCCGGTCGAGTCGACCAGCGCCAGCGAGCCGGTGCCCACCGCCTCGATGAGCAGGCAGGGCAGCACCACCCGGCGGGCGCCGAACCGGTCGATCAGCGTGCCGCCGACCGGCGACAGCGCCAGGGTCACCGCGCCGTACCAGCCGATCACCAGGCCGGCCCGGGCGTCGGTGAGCCCGCGTACGTCGGTCAGGTAGATGAACAGGAACGGCAGGGTGAGGCCGCGCCCGATCGCCGAGAGCAGGGTGCCGACGAGGATCCGGCGGGCTTCCGGACGACGGGGTAGGGCGCGACGCAGCATGTCAGCGATTCTGTTCGCCGGGTACGACAGGTGGCGAACCGTTTACCGGCGCCCGCGCGGGTGCCTGGCCGCCGAGGTGACCAAGGCCACGGCCGCTGCCCGCCTCGACGGCGCCGGGCCGACCGATCCGAGCGTCGCCCTCGACCGCATCGCCGTCGGCCCGGCCCGGCGGCTCGGGCGGGTCGCCTCGGCCGCCCGTGGTGTCGGGGTGCTCTGCCATGCTGACCCGGTGACCGTGACCTGGCGACACCTGCCCGCGCCCGCCCGTGAGATCGCCGTCGCGGCCGCCGAGGCGGTCGAGGCCGCGCGGGTCCGCGACCAGGAGGCCTACGAGACGTCCGTCGGGCGGCTGGCCGGGGCGGAACGGTCGGGTCTCGTGCTCGGGGCGGTGGTCCGGCTGCTGCTGGAGGAGACCCACCCGGACGGGCTGGCCGGTGACGACGTCCGGCAGGTGCTGGAGCGCTGCGTCCGGTCGGCCGCCGGCTGGCGACCGGACGTCGACCCGCACGTGGTGCTGGTGCTGCTCGCCGGTGCGCTCGGGGTGTACGACCCGGGCGACGACGACGCCCCGCCCGACCCGGCGGCGGTCGCCCGGCACGCGCCGCTGCTCGTCGCGGACCTGCTGGCGGTCACCGGCCGCCCACTCGACAACTATCTGACCGCCGCCTTCGCCGAGATCGAGCGCACCGAGCGGCACGACTGACCGCGACGGCCGCGACCGATAGCGGATCCGGCAACCGCCCGCGTCGCAGCCGGGTGACCACGGCGCCGCGGCCGCCGGAACCCGACCGTCCGGGTCAGCGCAGCGTCGGGGTCGAGCGCAGGTCGTCGGTCGACGGGTCGCCACCGCGGCCGATCGACTTCACGAACGCGCCCAACTGCCGCACCTTGTAGGAGGTCCGTCCCGAGCCCAGCCAGTACTTCCACGGGTAGTCGGTCATCGCGTTGCCCAGCGCCGCGAAGTGCCGGGCGGCCCGGGGGCGGTCACCGGCCAGCGTCCAGGCGTACGCGAAGCGGCTGTGCGCCATCACCCAGCCGTGCACCGGCCGGTAGGCCGGGTGGTCCACCGAACGCTCGGCGGCCCGGCTCAGCTCGGCCCGGACCCAGGGCTGGCGCAGCCAGCCGGTGGCCGACTTCTCGGCGCGCGCCTGCTCGATGTGTGCCTCGGCCACCACCGCCGCGCTCAGCGAGCCGGGCGGCGCCTGCGCCGCGCACTCGGCGGCGAACGCGTGCAGCTGCGCGAACGAGCCGCCCCACTTCGGACAGAGCTGTTGGGCGAGGGCGATCTGCGCGTTGAACGGGTGCGGCCGGGAGCGGGCGGCCTGCTCGTAGCGGCGTCGCGCCTCGGCCTGCCCGACGCTCAGCCCGCGCGCGATGTGCACCCGGGTGGTCCACGCCGAGACGTTGCCCGGTTCGCCGCCGGTGACCTGCTCGAGCAGTTCGTCGGCGCGGCCGAGGTAGGCGTGGAACCGCTCGAACTGCTCGGGCTTCGTGTACTTCGCGGCGCGGGCTCCGCGCGCCGCCCAGCCCATCGTGACCCAACGCGCGCCGAGCAGCGTCCCGGCCAGCTCCGGCGCCAGCGGGCCGTGTACGGCCGGTTCGAGGAACGTCTCGCTGCCATCGACGTTCGCCACCACCTCGGCGGCGAACGAGGGGTCGTGCTCGGCGGGCAGCCCGGCGAAGAAGTCGACCACGGCGGGCCAATCCCGGCGTACCGCCGCCCGGCGCAGCGGCCGCAGGTCCGGGTGGTGGCTGGTGACGCTCAGCCTCGGCAGGCCGAACGCGGTGACGATCCTCGGGGCGGACACGCCGCAGAGCATAGGCATCCCCCGTCCGGCCCGCCGCCCCGTCACCGGCGCGGGTCGCGGTCGGTTCGGGCGGGCGACATCGACCATTCGGCGGCCCGCCCATCGGCGTCCGTCGGGTCGCCGGCGCGTCCGGAGTGGGCCGGGTGCGGGCGCGGTAGCCGACCCGGAAACACCGGAGGGGCACATCCGATCGGATGTGCCCCTCCGCCGTTCGGTGCCGGGGACCGCCCGCGCCGTGGCGGCGGCGGTCCCCGGTCTCACCCGGTCACAGTTGCTTGGCCCGCTCCGGCGCCGGCACCGTCGGGGTCACGGCCGAGGGATCCGCCGGGGCGGCGTCCCGCGCCCGCGCACCGGCTTCCCAGTCGGCTGGCGCCGACGGCGGGTACCGGTAGAAGGTGCCGACCACGTCCACCACCACGTCGCAGTAGCCGCTGGCGTTGTAGACGTTGAATCTGCGATCCGGCCCGACCATGGTCTGCACCGCGTTCGGCACGACCGACCCGGCGGTCGGGTTCAGGTTGGAGGTGCTCGGCCGGCCGATGCCGTCGATGCCCGCCGGCCAGACCGTCAGGAAGGTGGTCTGGGTCGGCTTGACGGCGGTCACGTTCGTCGCCAGCGCCCGCGTGTCGGCGTCCGTCACCGGGGACGGCGCGGCGATCGTCGCCGTCTGCCCCGGCCCGAGCCGCGCCGGCCAGCCCTGCCCGGCGCGGGTGTCCGCGATCCGGGTCGGTACGGCGGGCGAGAAGCGCAGCCCGTTGGGGAGCGTTCCGTCGTCGTAGAACCCGACGAGGTCCACGATGACGTGCGTGCTGGTGCTGGTGTACACCCCGATCGACGGCAGGCCGGTGGCGCTGCCGCAGTCGTCACAGGGTGTCGTCGGCACCACGGCGAAGTTCGGCACCGTGGCGCCCTTCACGTAGTTCAACGTCGACGTGTTCGGCAGCCCGTACGCGTATCCGCTCCAGGCGGTCAGGAAGCCGGAACCGGTCGGCGAGGTGGCGGTGATGTTGACAGCGAACGCGCGGACCCGCGGGTTGATGGTGCTGTTCCAGTTCGCGACCGAGTTGAGGTAGTGGTCGGCCGGGAGGCGGGAGCCCCAGGTCCGCGTGTCGGTCAGCCGGATCGGCTTGGCGAGCGCGTGGTACTGCCCGCCGTCGTAGCCGGAGCAGCACTCGTGGCCCTTGGAGTAGTAACCGAACACGTCGGCGACGAGGTGCGTCGAAGCGCCGGCGTTGTAGAGGTTGACCTTGCCGTTCGCGCCGACCTTGACGGTGACCGAGTTGGCTCCGGTCCAGCCCTTGACGTAGTTCAGCGACGAGGCGTTCGGGCGCGCCACGTCCGACGGGTAGACCGTGACGAAGCCGCTGCCGGTGGGGCCGGTGACGGTCACGTTGAGCACCACGGTCGAGGCGTCCGTGGGCACGCCACCCGCCCCGGTGACCTGGAGCGACACCACCTTGCCCGAGCCGACCAGCGCCTTCGGCGCGCCCTTGCCGGAGCGGGTGTCCAGGATCCGGTACGGCGACATCGTGGAGTAGGTGCCCTTGTCGGACTTGTACCCGTTGACGCCCAGCGAGAGCTGCGTCGAGCCGGCGAAGCTGTCGTCCGGTAGCGAGATGACCGCCCCACCCTGGGTGTTCTCGGCGGGCCGGGCGACGGCGGTGATCGCGCAGGTCTGCCCCTTGGCCAGGGTCCGGCCGGAGCAGGCGTCGTTGGTGATCTTGAAGTAGGCCGCGTTAGCGCCGACGATCGACGCCGTGCCGAAGGTGATCGGAACGTCGCCCGCCCCGGTGAGCGTCACCGTCTTCGGCGCCGAGGTCTCGTACGCCGGGACGTAACCGAAGTCGAAGTACGACGGCGAGGCGGTGGCGTCCCGGGCGTCGAAGCCCTCCAGGGACAGCAGCCGGGCCACCTTGCCGGCGATCGAGTTCTCGACCAGGGTCAGCACCGCGGTCTGCGCACCGATCGCCGACGCCTTCGGGGTGATGGTCAGCTTGCAGGTCTCGCCGTACGAGAGGGTCTGGCCGGAGCAGGTGTTCGCCGAGATCTCGAACGCGGCCGGGTTCGCCCCGGAGAGCGAGGCCGCGCCGAACGTGGTCGGCTCCGTACCGTTCACCTCGACGGTGACGTCCTGCGGAGTGCCGGCCGCGCCGGCCGGCTGCCGCCCCATCTGCAGCCGGTACTCCCAGCTGTCGGTGGCCTTGTACCCGATGCTCGACTGGAAGCGGATCTCGCCCTTGGCCGTGTCGGTGCCGCCACAGGGGATCGAGAAGCTGGCCGCGAAGGCGGTGAACTTGCCCGTCTCGTCGTCGTACTCGGCCTCGGCGACGTCCAGCGTGCCGGTCTCGCCGGTGCTGCACCCCTGCCCGTCACCGGAAACGTTGAGCGTGGTGATCGACTCTTGCGGGCTGAAGTTGGTCCTGGTCGGGTAGGACTGCCCGGCGGTGAACCGGGTGCCCAGCGGCGGAGTGACGTTCAGGTCGTGCCAGTGGCTGCCGTCGAAGCCGCGCATCACGAGTGCGTAGCCGTTCGCGTTCTGCTGGTAGATCTCCAGCGTGTTGCGGGAGGCCTCGTAGGAGAAGTTGCCGTCGATGTAGCCCCAGCCGTCGAAGTGCATGGTGAAGGCGGTGTGCGGGGCGGCGGGTGGATCGGCGGCCTCGGCCCGGGCCGGGGCGGCCACTGTGGTGGTTGTCAGTAGGACTGCGATGGCGCCGACCAGGGCGCCACGTAGGGTGCGCACGATTCCCCCATGGATAGGTCGATGGCGCGGGATGCCGGGCGACCGCCCGGCGCGATGACCATAGGAGATCGATACGAGCGCGGCAATGAGCCGGATGACCGAGGCGCTCCACGACGAGTCGAGGTCGGCGGCGACAGTGAGCCGATCGCCGCCCGCCGCCACCCCTCACCGCTCGGACCTGCTCGCGCAACAAAAGCCGAGTACCTGGTCCACGACGTGCCGCTCTCCGGCAGCGTCTACGCTGTCACCGAGAAGGGCGGATCGTGATCGTTACATCTTGCCGGGCACTGACTCCACGGCTGTCCGGGGTCGGCCGATGAGCGCCATCGCATTCCTCAACATCGCCATGCACGGGCACGTCAACCCGACGCTGCCGGTCGTGGCCGAGCTGGTCAGTCGTGGTCACTCCGTCACCTACCACGCGCCGCCCGGCTACGCCGAGCAGATCGCCGCCACGGGCGCGCGGGTGCTCAGCTACTCCGGGGACGACGTACCGCTCTCCGGCCCGCCGACGCCGGTCACGGTGATGGAGCAGCTCGCGCGCACCGCCGTACGCGTGCTGCCCGCCGTCCTCGCCGATCTGCGCGGCGCCCGGCCCGACCTGATCGTGCACGACTCGCTCTGCCCGTGGGGGCCGGTGGCCGCGCGGGAACTCGACGTGCCGGCGGCGTCGTCGTTCACCACCTTCGCGTTCAACCGGCAGGTGCCCAGCCCCACCCGTGCCTCCTGGGAGCTGCTCGCCGCGGCGGCGGCCCGGCCCCGCCCCGTCGGGGGCTACCTGCGGTCGCGTTGGGAGCTGCGCCGCCGCTACGACACGGCTGCGCTGCCCCTGGTCGACCTGGCGAACATCCGTCAGCCGCTGAACCTGGTCTACACCTCGCGGGCGTTCCACCCCGGGGCTGACAGCTTCGACCAGTCCTACCGGTTCGTCGGGCCGAGCGTCGGCGCCCGCCCGGTCGACTCGTCGTTCCCGCTCGACCGGCTCCGTGACCCGGTGCTGTACGCCTCGCTGGGCACGGTGTTCAAGGCCGACCCGCAGTTGCTGCGCAACCTCGCCACCGCGCTCGCCCCGCTGGGTGGCACCGTGGTCATCTCCACCGGGCAGACCGACCCGGACGCGCTCGGTACGCTCCCGGCCAACGTGATCGCCCACCGCTCCGTGCCGCAGCCGGAGGTGCTGGCCCGCGCGGCGCTGTTCATCACCCACGGCGGGGTGAACAGCGTCAACGAAGCCCTGTACGCCGGCGTACCGATGCTGGTGGTCCCGCAGGGCGCCGACCAGTCGTTGGTGGCTTCCCGCGTCGTCGAACTCGACGCCGGCCTCTCGGTCCGCACCGAGGACGTCGACGCGGAGGTCGTCCGCGCGCTCGCCCAGCGTCTGCTCGACGAGCCCCTGTTCCGGGCCGCCGCGGATACCCTGCGGGCCGCCCAGCGTGCGGCCGGCGGCTATTCGCGCGCCGCCGACGAACTCGAGCGCTACGCGCAGCGGGCCGGCCAGGTCGCTGTCGATCAGCCGGCACAGGACTGACGAATGCCTGCCGTCGTCGCCGTCCTGCTGCTGCTCGCCGGGCTGTCCGAGGCCGCCGGGCGGCTCCTGCCCGTGGTGGCGCGCCTGTCCGGCGCGTCACGTAGGAGGGTGGTCGGGTTGATGCTGGCCGGTGCCATCGTCGACGGCGCCGTGTTCGCGCTCTGGCCGCTGTCCGCGTGGACCCTCGCCGAGCTGGTGCTGACCACCGCCCCCGCCGAGGAGGCCGCGCTGGTCTGGACACCGGGGCTGGCCGCCCCGCTGCTGCTCGCCGCCGTCCTCGCGTTCCCGCTGCTCGGGCCGCTGCTGCACCTGCTGCTCATGGCCGGAGTGGGGGCCGGCCTCGCCACCGCGCTCGCCGCGACGGCGGGGGTCGGTTGGTGGGACGCCGCCGGCTGCGTCGCCGTCGCGGGGGTCGGGCTCGGGGTCGCCGTCGAGGGCGTCCGCCGCCTGGTCGTGCGGCTCAACACCAGAAGAGCGCCGGAGCCGGTCACGTGATCGAGTTCGCGCTCCTGCTGCTGCTCGCCGGGATCGGGCCGGTCCTGATCGCCGAAGCGCTGCTCGCCCGCTACGAGGTGCTGGCCTACGCAGCGGGCTGGCGGACTCCCACCACCGCGCTCCCCGCAGGCTTGCCGTACGCCCGGGGCGCGGACCCGGACCGCCCGCCGGACGCCTACCTGGTCTATCTGGACGGCATCGGGAAACGCCGCTTCCACGACACCCGGGACGGCGGCCGGCTGGTGAAGTCCCTGATCGCGGGAGCGCCCGAGCTCCGGGTGCTGGGCCAGGTGCAGCCCTACTCTCCGCTGGCCAACCCGCTCGCCAATCGGCCGGTGTGGGTCTGGCTGCGCCGCCACATCGGGCTGGTGCTGTTCCTGCACAACGTGGTGCAGATCTTCGTCGCCGCCGACCGCCGGTACCGTCCCCTGTACAACCGCGCCGTCGGCGCGCAGATCGCCACCCAGCTCCGGCTCGCCGGTTACCGGCCGGACAGCGGCGTACCCGTGGTGCTGCTCTGTTACAGCGGTGGCGCCCAGGTCGCCACCGGCGCGGTGAACGAACTCTGGTCCCAGCTGCGCTGCCCGCTCTGGCTGATCACTCTCGGCGGGTTCCACAACGGCGCCAACGACATCACCCACGCCCAGGGGCTCTGCCAGCTCACCAGCGCCGGCGACCGGATCGAGCGGGTCGGCGCCCGGATCTTCCCGCAGCGGTGGCGGTTGTTCCGCTGGAGCGGGTGGAACCGGGCCGAGCGCGCAGGGAAGATCACGGTGCACCGGCTCGATCCGGCCACCCACGTCGGTCCCCGCAGCTACATCAGCCCGGAGGCCCGGTTGCCCGACGGCCGCAGCTACCTCGACCAGACCGCCGACACCGTGATCGCGCTGATCCGGGACCGCCTCGGCGCCACCGGGTGACCCGGCGCGCCCGCTGCGGTGACCGGCTTGACCGTGGGTGGCCGGCTCTAGCTGGGGGCGAAACCGCCCTCGTCCGGTCGCTGTGACGGGTGTGTGTGACGGCGAGCGCAGCGGGAAGGTCGCTCGGGTGACTGATCCAGGGGAGCTGGCACGCAGCGCGCTCCAGCGAATCCACCAGGCGGCCGTCAGACACCGGGACCCCGAGCTGCACCACGCGGCCGACGACATCGTCCGGGCGGCCCTGGCGAGGGGCCTCGACCCCGGGCCGGTCCAGTCGTACCGCCCCTGCCCGGTGTGCGCGGCGGAACCGGGACAGTTGTGCATCAGCGTCCCGGGTCGTCCCGTGCACCCGGGCGACATGCACCCCGAGCGTACGAAGTAGGGGCGACCACGTCTGGGTCGGCTCAACGGCGTCGACGCTGGCAGCCCGGCCCCGGTCAGCTGATGTGGGCGGCGATGGTGCGCGCGCACACCAGGGACTCGGTATGCGTGGTGTCCACCTCGATGTCGTAGCTGACGCCGTGGTGGACCGCCTCCGCCTGCGACGCGGCCATCCCCGGCACCCGGTCGCCCCGGGCAATCTCGCGACCTGCGGCGACCGCGCTCTGGCACCTGACGCCGACCCACAGCACGTCCAGCCCGGCAAGGGCCCGCTGCCACCGCTGCTGGGATGCCGCCCCGCCGAGGAACACGTCGTCGACGATGACCCGGGCGCCGGCCCGGACCATCGCGGCGACTCCCGCCATCCACGCCGCCTCCAGGGTCCGGAACTGCGGCCCGATGTTCACGCCGCCATCCGCGGTGAACGCGATCCCCGCCGTCGAGGTCTGCATGGACCCGGGCATCGCGTCGATCAGTGAATCGACCGCGATGGCGAGCCACGGATCCGGCAGAACCGCCTGCAGGCACCGGACGATCCCGGACTTCCCCGAGCTGGACCCGCCATTCAACACGATCACCTGAGTCGTCACCGCGCCACCGTATGAGGCGCTTCGCGCAACCTCGAACGGATTTCGGCGGCGGCCGTCCTGCTGCCGCACCCGGATCAACAGCCAGTCGACGGTCGGCTCCTCGGCTGGCGAGGGGCCGGGTCAGGACGGGGCGGCGGCCGGGAAGCCGTCGATCAGCGCGGTCAGAACCTGACGAATCCGGGTGCCCGCCGGCGGGCCGGCGTCGCAGGTGAGTGCGACATGGTGCAGCACGCCGACCACCGCCAGGGCCAGGGCCGCGGTGTCGACGCCAGCGGGCACCCGCCCGAGTCGTTGTTCGGCGGCCAGGTAGTCGGCGGCCGCACGTTCGACCGCCTGCAGTCCGGCGTTCCCGTTCCCCAGCACCGCCTCGACGTTCGCCGTCAGTTCCGGCCGGTAGGCCAACAGCCGGGTCGATGCCACCAGCACGCGCAGCGGGGTCGCCAGGATGGCCTCGCTGAGATTTCCGGCGACGGTGCCGGTTCCGGCACGGGCCGGAAGGCCGGCCACCTCGCCGGAGATCTGGAACGCCCGATCGACCGCGTAGCCGACCAGGAAGTCGTCGAAGTTGGCGAAGTGCACGTACAGCAGCCCGGTGGCGACGCCGGCCTCGCGGGTCACGGCCCGGCCGGTGAGGCGGCTTGGCCCGTCTTCCACGATCACCCGCTCCACGGCAGCGAACAGTTGCTGCCTGAGTTCGGGGATGGCGACGCCGCGTGGCATGCCCGAATTCTAGGCGCTGGCCACCGCCGCTGTTGCGCCAGTATGAGCATCTGCTCATACTGGTTTGAGCACATGCTCATTCTTGGATTGGGGAGCACGGATGAAACGGGCGGTAATCGTCGGCGCCGGTATCGCCGGGCTGGCCACGGCCCTACGTCTCGGACGGGACGGGTGGCGCACTGTCGTCGTGGAACGTGCTCCGGGCCGGCGGAGCAGCGGCTACCTGGTGAACCTGCTCGGGCCGGGCTACGCCGCCGCCGAGCGCCTCGGCCTGCTGACCGCGCTGTCCGCCCGGCAACTGGGTCTGTTCACCACCGTGCTGGTCCGGGCCGACGGGAAGCCCAAGTTCACCGTGCCGTCCGCCATCGCCGAGGCCGCCCTCGGCAAGCGGACCATGTCGGTGTTCCGCGGCGACCTGGAGGCCGCCCTGTACGAAGCGGTGCGCGACCGCACCGAGTTCCGCTTCGGCACCACCGTCACGTCCATCGACCAGGGAGCCGACCGGGTACGGGTGGTGTTGAGCGACGGCACCAGCGAGGACGCCGATCTCGTGGTCGGTGCCGACGGGGTTCACTCCGCGACCCGCAGGGCGATGTTCGGCTCCGGGCACCGGGTCGACCTCCCGTACGTCGTGGCGGCGTTCCCGGTCGGCCATCCGGTGGCGGGCGTGCCGGAGTCGTCCGCCACGACGTTCATCGGGCCGGGACGCACGGCCGCGATCGTCAACCTGGGCCCGCGCCGGTCGTCGGCATTCTTCACGTACCGGTCCGCAGACCCGGGCTCGCAGCTGCGACGCGGGCCGGTGGATGCGCTTGGCGCGGCGTTCGGAGACCTGGGCGCAGGCGTGCCGGACGCCCTCCGCCACCTCGAGCGGGATCCGGCCGATGCCTACTTCGCCGCGGTCAGCCAGGTGGTCATGCCGCGCTGGAGCACCGGCCGGGTGGTGCTGCTCGGAGACGCGGCCTGGTGCGTCACACTCTTCGCCGGGCACGGCGCGGCCCTCGCGCTAGCCGGCGCCGACCAGCTGGGCGCGGCGCTGGAGCGGCGCGGCGACGACATCCCGGCCGCCCTGACCGAGTGGGAAGCGGGCCTGCGGCCGGAGGTCACCAAGCGACAGGCACTCGCTCACCGGGGAATGCGCCAGTACGCGCCGCCCAGCCGGTTCCACGTCTGGCTGGATGACGCGGCCATCCGTGCGATCACCCTCCCGGGCGTCCGCGGTCTCGTCCGGCGCGGGATCGAACGCACGAGCCGTTGAGGCGGCCGCGAAGCCCGGCCGACCGGCTCGCGGGACACGGCTGTCATCCCGATGCCGTCCTGCGCACGGCTCTCTCTGCCGCCTCGGGTCGTCTCCGGCGGCCGCTGCTGGTCGTTTCGACGCCTCCTCGCTGCCTATCCCACTTGGCGGCCGGCCGACTCCGGCGGGTCGCCCACCGTCGCCGCGGCAGCGTTCAGCACGGCCCGGAGCGGGACGTGTGGAAACCCGTCGCCGGTGTCCGGCCCGAGCCGCGTGCTGTAGAAGGGTTCGTCGTCGCGGTCGGCGTCGTCCTGATGGGCCCAGAGGTTGCCGGCCTCGTCCCGCTGCCAGGTGACCTTCTCACCACGGAAGTCGGCGCGTTCGAGCCAGTCGGCGCCGCACGGCCAGTAGCCCTTCCAGTGCGGAGGGCGTAATGCGGCGTATGCCTCATCGACGGCGGCGACGGCCCGGTCCACGTCGTCATCGTCGAAGACGGCGGCGAATCGGCACAGCAGGGCCAACGGAGCCCCGGGGTGCTGCAGCCGCGGATTCCGCGCGGCGATCGCCCGGCAGATCAGGTCGAGTTCGGCCCAGCGCAACGCGTGCGGGTGCCAGTGTGCGAGGTCGTCCCAGCCGAGTTCGGCCGGCTCTGCCAGGTCAGGGGTGGTGACACCCAGGCTGTAGGAGTCGGCCGAGGCGTCGATGCTCAGTACGACCTGGTGGCCAGCGCCGACCTCGAAGGCCACGTCGAGCGACGAGTCGGCGGAATCCTCATCCGCGTCGTCGTCGTCATCGTCGTCGTCCAGTAGGTCTTCGAGGTCACCGAGCCGATCCGCCCCCGGTCCCTCCTCGTGGGCGAAGGTGTACCGCGCCCAGAACACCGGATCGTGCAATGACTCCTGCAACATTGATGGAATCGCCACCAGGAGAACCTATAGCGGCGTCGGCCGCTGCTCCCACGGGCGGCCGGCCACGTATCCCACCAAGAGCACCGAGGCCACCGGCACGCACTCCTGCCGCAAGCCGAGCCGCGATCGCCGGAAACGCAGGTCAAGGCCCCTCTGCTGAGGGGCCTTGACCTGCGTTTACCTCTGGTCGGGGTGGCCGGATTTGAACCGACGACCTCTTCGTCCCGAACGAAGCGCGCTACCAAACTGCGCCACACCCCGAGGCGTGCCGACAAATAGTAGCCCACCCGCTTCGACGGTCAAACTCGGTACCCCCACCGCCGCCCGACCGCCCGCGGAACGGCCCAGATCCGCACAACTTCCCGGATGTAGTGGCCTCACCAGGCCGTCGACACCACTACTTCCCGGATGTTGCGCGGATCTTGGGCCGCCCGCGCCGGCCCGCCCGCGCCGGCGGGCAGGCCGGCGGGGCCGGGCGGGGTGGTCAGCGGGGG
>NZ_QGSW01000059.1:0-13253 GCF_003176715.1 Micromonospora sp. S4605 | reverse complement strand
GGGCAGCATCCCGGCCAGGCCGAGGGCGGCGGCCACGACGGCCAGCACCCTGCGCGGTACTGCTCGGGCAGGAGACACGGGACTTCCTTCCGGGGGTGGGGCGAAGGACCGAGCGTCGTGAGCATCAGACATCAGATGTCCGATGTCACGACGCTAGGTCCCGCCGCGCGGATCGTCAAGAGATCGACGAACGCCCACCCGCGGCAGGGCGCTGCCCGAGGATCACGCGTACATCAGGTGCAGCGTCATCCCGGCGTCGGCGTGCGCCAGGTTGTGGCAGTGGTTGGCCCACATCCCGGGGTTGTCGGCCCGGAACGCCACCTGCCACACCTCGCCCGGGCGTACGTCGAAGGAGTCCAGCCACAACGGACTGCCGGCCGCCGGTCTCCCGTCGCGGGCCAACACCAGGACGTGATGCCCGTGCAGGTGCCAGGGATGCACCACCTGGGACCGGTTCACGATCGTGAACCGGACGACGTCGCCGAAGCGGACGACCTGCGGCGGGATGTCCGGATCTGCCGCGCCGTTGACGGTGTGCGCGTACCGGGGCAACAGTCCGCGCAGGTCGAGACCGCGGTCGAGGACGAGGGTGAACGTCTTGTCGAACCGGGACCAGGGCACCGGGGCGGCGGCGCCGTAGCCGAGCGGATCCAGCACCGGCCACCCGTCGGTCGCCGCCGACACCGGCCCGGTCGCGTAGACCTCGCGTCCGTCCACGAACAGCGCCACCGGCGTGGCGGGTGCGGTGAACACCAGGTCGTAGCGGCCCCCGGCCGGGATCAGCACGGCGGTGTCCACCAGCGGCGTGGGGCCCCGCAGGTCGTAACCGTCGATCGCGGCGACCCGGAACGGTGCACCGGCCAGGGCGTACCGGTGGGTGGTGCTGTCGGTGTTGATCAGCCGCAGCCGCACCGGCGTCCCCGCCTGGACCGGCTCCGTCCTCGCCGCGGGCAGCGGCAGGCCGGACAGGGTGTGCACCGGCACGGTGACGTCGACGCCGGTCACCGGCGCCGGGCGCACCACCAGGACGCCGTAGAGCCCCTTGCGCACGCCGACGTCGGACGCCGAGTGGGTGTGGTACCAGTACGTCCCGACCTGGTCGGCCCGGAACCGGTAGACGAACTCCTGCCCGGGCAGCACCGCCGCCTGCGTCACGCCGGGCACCCCGTCCTGACTGTTCGGCACGTCGTACCCGTGCCAGTGCAGGGTGACCCCGCGCCCGATGTCCCGGTTGCGCAGCGTCACCTCCAGCACGTCGCCGACGGTGGCGGTCAGCTCCGGCCCGGGTACCTGCCCGTTGAACGCCCACGCCGCGACGTCCTGGCCGGCCACGGTCACCGTGGCGGTCCCGGCCGTCAGGGTGAACCGCCGCGTCGGTTCGCCCACGGTCCCCGCCGCCCGATACTGGTGATCGTGCGGTACGGCGGGAGCGGGCTCCGGGGTGACGGTCAGCCCGGTGCCGGTCACCAGCGCCGCGACCGCCACCGCGACGGCCGCCCGGGACACCGTCGGGGACGGACGTGCACCGAGGACCCGCCAGCTGACCGCGGTCGCCGCGACGACGCCGGCGAGCGCCAGCAGCCCGACGCCCGCCGACGCCGGGTAGCCGTGCAGGACCGTGACCAGCAGGCCGGCGCCGGCGGCGTACCCGGCGAAGAGCAGCGGGACCGCGACGGCGCGGACGTCGCCCGCGGCCCGCAGCAGCCGCGGCCCGGCGACGACCACGCCCGCGACCGACAGTGGCGCGGCGATGAGCACCTTCTCCGCCGCGAACCACCAGCCGGCGCGGGCGAGCGCGGTGACCGTGCCGGCCCGGGCGAGGGTGGCGAGCAGCGCCAGGGCGGCCAGCCCCAGGGCGAGCGGCCGGCGCCGGGCGGCCGACGCGGCGCCGGCGCCCAGCCAGCCGGCGGCCGCGAGGACCGCGATCACCAGGTCGACCGCGAGCAGCGAGCCGGTGGTCATGCCGGCTCGCCTTCCGGTACGACCACCGGGGCGGCACCGGCCGGCGTCGGGTCGGCCAGCTGCCGAGCCGCCTGGAGGACGCCGACCACGACGTGCACCGCGACGATGCCGTTGAGCGCGTGCAGCCCGGCGATGGTCAGGCCGAACGGCGTGCTGGCGCCGGCGGCGTCGGTCAAACCGCTCGCGAGCCCGGCGAGGAGCACCTGCAGGACGACGAGGCCGAGCGGCAGCACCGCCAGTCCGACGACCCGGCCCGGTGCCTTCGCCAGCACGGCGAACAGGATGGTGAGCAGGGTGAGAACGGGGATGACGGCCATCCCGGTGACGCTGTGCAGCAGGTACGCGCCGTCGCCCGCGGGCTTCGTGAAGGCGCCCACGGCGGCGAAGATGAACTGCAGGGCGAACGCGACGAGCGACAGCGTGCTGACGATGACGAAGGCCTTGCGCATGGTGAACTCCTAGTGGTGAGCCGGGGACAGGGCCTGGGCGACGTGCTCGGTGGCGGTGATCGCGCCGTACGCGACCAGCCGCACCAGGTCGGCGTCGTCCGGATGGGTGAACCGCCACAGGGCGACGTCGCCCGGGCTGATCGCGCTGGGCGCGAACGCCGCCAGCAACGCGATCCGGGTGCCGACGCGGTCCGCGCCCGGCACGTCCCGGACCAGATCCACCGCCCAGTCCGCGGGCCGGACCGGATACCGCCCGTCCTCCCACCGCACGGTCGCCGTGACCGTCTGGCGCGCCACATCGCCCAGCAGGTCTCCGCCCCGGGTGGCGGCGTCCCGCAACGCCGCGTACGCGACGCCGACCGGGCTGTCCCCGGCCCAGTGCGGTGGCGTCGTCGTGCCGGTGTCCAGGAGTGACAAGCTGCGGCCGGGCTCCCTCGGCTCCCGGGCCGCCCTGGCGTAGAGCCGGCCACCCACCGACCGCACCAGCGGGGAGCGCTGCAGACCGCCGGGCAGCAGGTCCGGGTCGAGCAGCGCCGAGACGACCCGGTTGATGAAGTGGAAGGCGAGCAGGGTGCCGGTGACCTCCGGGCGGTACGGGCTGGTCCAGTCGGCGGCCCGGGGGTTCCGGCTGGCCTCGGCCCAGCCGACGAGCTCGACGTGCCTCGGCACCGGTGGGGTACCGCCGCGGGCGATGACCTCGGCCAGCTCGTGCTCGCCCAGGGCGTGCAGCAGTAACACGTGCGCGTCGACGCAGAACCGGCACCGGTTGGCCCGGGACACCGCCGCCGCGACGAGCTCGCGGTCGACCCGGGACGCGTCCCCGGCGAGCAGCGCCTCGCGCATCAGCGCCCAGGTCGCGGCCTGCACCTCCGGCACGGGCGAGAGCGCCTGGAAGGTGGGCACCGGCCCGAGGAACTCGTCCCGCAGCTGCCGGTAGACCGCCGCGGTGCGACCGGTCGCCGTCGACGCCTTCGCTGGGGTGAAGAAGCGGTATGTCATGGGTTCGATGCTCGCCGCGGTGGGCCGGTAAGGCGTCGTGCCGCCGCAGGCACTTGCCCGGCCGCCGATACCACGTTCGCGGTACGCCCCAGCTACCGCGCCAGGAGGATGCTCCCCGACGACTGCCGCTCTACAGTTCGATCATGCGCCGCGATCTGCCGTACGCCCTCGGCGGCCTCGCCCTCGGCGGCCTCCTGCTCGGCAACGCCACGCTCGCCCCGGACGCCGCACCGGTGCGGGCGATCGACGTCGCCCTGATCCTGCTCATGGCGGCCGCGCTGGCGGTGTGCCGGCGCTTCCCGGTGGTGGCGTTGGCAGTGGTGACCGCCGCCATGCTGGCCCTCCACGTCCGGGTGCACCCCGGGGCGGCCGCCTCGTTCCCCGTCCTCGGCACCGTCTACGTCGCCGCCTGGCGCGGACACCGGGTGGCCGCCGCCCTGGCCAGCCTGGTCTTCCTCGGCGTCTTCCTGGCCCGGGACGTCTCGGTCGCGCCCACCGACCGGCCCGGGCAGCTGATCGTCGAGCGGACCTCGCTGCTGCTGGGCTGGTTCGTGGCGGCCAACGTCGCCGGGCTCGTCGCTGGGCAGCGCCGGGCGTACCTGGAACAGGTCGAGCAGCGGGCGATCGAGGCCGAACGCACCCGCGAGGAGATGGCGTTGCGCCGCGCCGGCGAGGAGCGGCTGCGGATCGCCCGGGACCTGCACGACTCGCTGACCCACAGCATCTCCGTGATCAAGGTCCAGGCCGGGATCGCCGTGCACCTGGCCCGCAAGCACCACGAGGAACCGTCGGCCGCGCTGCTGGCGATCCAGGAGGCCAGCGGCGCCGCGATGCGGGAGCTGCGGGCGACGCTGGACGTCCTGCGCTCGCCCGCCGACGGGGACCGGGTCGGGCTGGCCCGGGTGGACGAGCTGGCGGAGCGGACCCGGGCGGCCGGCGTACCGGTGCGGGTGACCGTCAGCGGTCCGCCGCGGGAGCTGCCCGCCGAGGTCGACCAGGCCGGGTACCGCGTGGTCCAGGAGGCGCTGACCAACGTGGCCCGCCACGCCGGCCCCGCCACCGCACAGGTCCACATCGAGTACGCCCCGGCCCAGCTGACCGTCGCGGTGGACGACGACGGCCAGGCGTCGCCGGACCGCCCGGTCACCCCGGGCGTGGGTTTGCGCGGCATGCGGGAACGGGTCACCGGGCTGGGCGGCACGCTGCGGACCGCCGCCCGCGACGGCGGTGGGTTCGCGGTACGGGCCACCTTCCCGCTGGACGGGCCGGCATGACCGAGCGCTTGCGTGAGGTCTGGCCGGCTCAGTCCGTCACGGATCGTGGCGGCTCCGACCGGAGGGAGGAGCCGGCATGATCCGGGTGCTGCTGGTCGACGACCAGGCGCTGATGCGGGCCGGATTCCGGGCGCTGCTCGACGCCGAGGACGACCTGGAGGTCGTCGGCGAGGCCGCCGACGGCGCCGCGGCGGTCGAGCTGTCCCGCCGCCTGCGGCCGGACGTGGTGCTGATGGACGTGCAGATGCCGGGACTCGACGGCATCGAGGCCACCCGGCGGATCGCCGCCGCTCCCGACCTCGCCGCGGTCCGCGTCCTCATCCTCACCAACTACGGGCTCGACTCGTACGTCTTCGCCGCGCTCCGCGCGGGCGCCAGCGGGTTCCTCCTGAAGGACGCCGACCCCGCCGACCTGTTGCAGGCCGTCGACGTCGTGGCGCGCGGCGACGCGCTGCTCGCCCCGGCGGTCACCCGCACGCTGATCAGCGAGTTCGTCGCCGGCCCGCCGCCGGCCGATGCGGCGGCCGGACGCGACGTGCTGACCGCCCGGGAGCAGGAGATCGTCGAGTTGGTCGCCCGGGGGCTGAGCAACGACGAGATCGCCGAGCGCATGGTGATCAGCCCGTTGACCGCCAAGACCCACGTCAACCGGGCGATGACCAAGCTGCACTGCCGCGACCGTGCCCAGCTGGTCGTGTGGGCGTACGAGTCGGGGCTGATCACGCCACGCCGCCGGTGAACCCGGTGCGCCGAACGCGCGACCAGGGCACCAGCTGGACGACCCCGAAGGCCACCTCGACGACGAGGAACAGCCAGAGCAGCCGGAAGGCGCCGTGGCCCAGCGCGTACGCCTGCCACGCCGCGAACAGCGTGCGGGCGACGCCGTCGGCCAGTCCGTGCACCGGCAGCGGCTGGACGATGCGCAGCAGGGCCCAGACGACCACGACCGAGCCCATGAGGTTCGCGTACAGCGTCTGCACCGGGTCGAGGGCGGGCAGCGTGCCGAGCCCGAGCGTGCCGCCGAGCGCCGACAGTGCGCGGTGCGCCAGCGCGTACGTCCACGGCGTCGCGAAGCCCGCGGTGACGACGAGGTCGTACCAGGCGCTCGCCCGCACGACGCGGAGGTAGTCGGGGTGGGAAGGGGTGCGGGAACGGATCACGACGAGACTCCTGCTGGTCATCCGGCAGCGACGCCTCACGGTAAACAGTGGAGTACGCTCCAAGGTCAAGACCGCGATCCGGCGGAGGGTCATGCGCATCGGGGAGTTGGCCGCGCAAGCGGGGATGACCAGGGACACCATCCGGTTCTACGAGAAGGTCGGCCTCGTCTCGGGTCGACGGTTGCCCAACGGCTACCGCGATTTTCCGCCCGAGACGGTGCCCTGGCTGGCGTACGTCCGCACGGCGCAGGCCCTCGGGTTCTCGCTCGCGGAGATCGCCCGGCACGGCGCGGAACTGCGCGACGCCCCGGACGCCGCCGAGGCGCTGTCCGCGCTGTTCGAAGACAAGATCCGGGTCGTCGACGCGCGGATGGCCGAGCTGGCCGCGCTGCGGGCCGACCTCCAGGCGCGGGTCGGCACCGGATGCCCGATGCGGGCGGTCGGCCAGGCCGGCTGAGCGCAGCCCTACTCGTGCGGGCGGCGTCCGAGACCCCTCGCGGCGGCCCGGCGCGGCGGGCATCATCGATGGTCCTTCCCGCTGTCCCTGCCCTGGGAGCCGCATTGCGTGTCGGCATGACAACCAGCGCCGGTAAAGCCGGCCGACCGAACGAGGACTTCGTCGGCGCCGTTCCCGGCGCTGTGGTGCTGCTGGACGGTGCCGGCATCCCCGGCACCGAGTCGATCTGCCGCCACGGGGTCGCCTGGTACACCCACCGGCTCGGCGGCGCGCTGCTCGGCCGGCTGTCACGGGACGACGGGCGTACTCTCACGACCATCCTCGCGGAGGCGATCGCCGAGACGGCCAAGGATCACCGGCACACCTGCGACCTCACCGACCCGAGCAGTCCGCAGGCGACCGTGGCGATCGTCCGCGCCCACCGGGGCCGGCTGGACCATCTGCTGCTCGCGGACTCCTTCCTCGTCCTCGACCCGGTCCGCGGTGGTCCGCAGGTCCGCACCGACGAGCGCGAGGTCGCCGCCCGGCGGGTCTGCGCGGCGCCGCTGGACGGCGTGCCCGGCGGAACACCGGAGTACTACCGCGTCCTCGACTCGTGCCGCCAGGCGCTGCGGGCCCGCCGGAACCAGCCGGGCGGCTACTGGATTGCCAAGGACGATCCGCGCGCGGCCGAGGAAGCGGTGACCGGCAGCCGGCCCCTGGCCGAGCTGGCCGGCGTGGCGTTGCTCAGCAACGGCGCCAGCCGCATCGTCAGCCCGTACCGCCTGACCGACTGGCCCGGCGTACTGGACCTGTTGCGCAGTCACGGGCCGGCCGAGGTCATCCGGCGGGTCCGGCAGGCCGAAGCCCACGCCGGCGGCCCCGATGCGCCGGACGACGCCACGGTCGCGCACTGCACCCACCTGCCAGGCTCCGGGGCCGGCGAACCTCGGCCGGCAGGAACCAGCGGCCAGGGCCTTCGCGGCACCTGATGTGCCGCGCCTGCTTGCCCCTCAACCTGGTCGAGCCCTCAGGATCGTCGCGTCAGCCGGTCGACGATCAATGGGAGTGATGGTGGATCTCGTCGTCGGCGCCGGTGCGCGGCGACGCCTGCAGGGCACCGACGGCGCGGCCCATGCGGGTGACGGCCTCGGTGAGCACCGCGGGTGAGGTGGCGAAGTTGAGCCGGACGAAGCCGGTGCCGCCGGTGCCGAAGACGTGCCCGGAACTGAGCGCGACCCGGGCCCGGTCGAGGAACATCCGCGCCGGCCCGGCGAGGTCGCTGGCCACCCCGGGTTCGCCGGCCGGCCGCTCGGTGTCGATGCCCAGCCCGGCGCAGTCGAGCCAGGCTAGGTAGGTGCCCTCGGGGCGGCGGTAGCCGACGGACGGGAGGTGCTTCGCCAGCAGCGTCTCCAGCAGCGTGCGGTTGGCGTCGAGGCCGTCCAGCAGGAGGTCGAGCCACCGGCCGCCAGCGCGGAACGCGGCGGTGTGCGCGAGGATGCCGAGGTGGCTGGGGCCGTGGCTGACCTCCTCCGGCATCCGGTTGAGGTCGGCGGCGGCCCGTGGCCCGGCGACCGCGAGCGCCGCCTTGAGGCCGGCGAGGTTCCACGCCTTCGACGCGGAGGTCAGGGCGAACGCGTTCTCGGCGCCGGCCACCGTGAGGTACGGGGTGAAGCGCGCCCCGGACAGCACCAGCGGAGCGTGGATCTCGTCGGAGACCACCCGCACGCCGTGCCGGCCGGCCAGGTCGGCGACGGCCTCAAGCTCGTCCCGGCGGTGCACCACCCCGGTCGGGTTGTGCGGGTTGCACAGCAGGAACGCCGGGCGGCGGCCGTACTCCCGCGCGCGGCGGAACGCCTCGTCGAGGGCGGCGAGGTCGATGCGCAGGTCCGGTCCGAGCGGGGCCTCGATCACCCGCCGGTCGGCGTGGCCGACGAACGCGTAGAAGGGCGGGTAGACGGGGGAGCAGACCACCACCGCGTCGCCCGGGTCGGTCACCAGCCGGAGCACCTCGACGATGCCCATCATCACGTCCGGGACGACGGCGGTGCGCTCGACCCGGAAGTCGTGCCAGCCCCAGCGCTCGGCGGCGAACTCGCCGAGCGCCTCGGCGTACGCGGTGCCGTGGGGGTAGCCGGTGTCGCCGAGGTCGACCGCCCGGCGCAGCGCGTCCGCCACCACGGGAGCCAGCGGCACGTCCATCTCCGCCACCCAGAGCGGAAGGACGTCCGGCGGGTGCATGCGCCACTTCACGCTGGTGCGCTGCCGCAGCTCCGCCAGCGTCAGCACGGTGAGCGGATTGTGCGCCGGGGAGCCGTCGACGGGGCTTGCCATGCCGCCCACCCTAGGCCCTGCGCCGACCGCCGGTGCTGGGGCGTCACCAGCGGTTGCGCGCCTCCTCGGCCCAGCCGACCAGGCCGGCCAGGTCGACCCGATCGCCGTCGTCGGTCGCCGCCCAGCCGGTGAAGTGCCCGAAGCACTGGTGCGTCTCGTTGGCGAGCACCCCGAGGTTGGTCCGGGCGATCTTCTCGTGGAACGGGTGGAACTCCACCGCCACCCGCTCACCGCTGATCCGCCACGGCCGCAGCCAGTCGGTGCGGTCGTACTCCCAGCGCAGCTCGTCGCCGATCTTGTGCAGCCGGCCGTCGACGACGAGGCCGTTCTCGGTCGATCCGGTGCCGTCGGTCCACCTGCCGCCGAGCTGGATCGCCCGCCCCGGGGCGCTGCCGGCGGCCCAGTTCCACCGGATCGCGTACGGCCACCGGCCGCGGCCGTGGTCGAGCACGGCGAAGGAGTCCGCCTCGGCGACCTGGTGCTCCACCCCGTCGACCAGCAGCGTGCCGCGCACCGGGCGGCCGACGTCCTTGACCGTGTACTGGAACCGGCGGGTGCTCCAGGGCACCACCACGCCGAGCGCCTCGTGCCCCGCCGGCAGCGGCACCACCAGATCGACCTCCAGACCGGGGGCGCTGGCGCGGATCGTGGTGCCCGAGGCCGCCTGCGCGATGTCGATCGAGAGCCCGCCGCCGTTGGCCCGCACCGCGCCCGCCCCGCTGGCCGGCGGGAAGAGCGTGCCCCGGGCGAAGGGCACCACCGCGTTCCGGTCGATCTCGACCTTGGTGGCCCGGTCGAGCAGGTAGAGGCCGTGCACGCCGGCGTAGTCCAGCGACGAGGCGACCAGGCCGACGATGTGGCTCGGCGTGACGATGCCCCAGTACTCCCAGCGCTTGTTGCGGCCCCAGCCACGCAGGTTCGCCCGGTGCACGGGCCGCCGGCTCCAGCCCACCGCCGCGGGATTGAGCCGCCCGTTCGGCAGGCACAGGTCGACCGGCTCGGTGATCTCCCTCTCGCGCGTCACGACGGCGAGGGTATCCGGCCGGCACGAGCGGATCGGCCGCCCGGGGCGGGGCGGTGAGCTGGCGTGGTATGACTGCTCTAACCCGGTACAAGTCCGGCAGAACAGGCGAACCTATGACAACCGGCAGGGTGGGTGGGCTGCTGCGCGGGCCCGGAGATCCCCGGGCCACGTACCTGGAACTCTTCTTCGATCTGGCGTTCGTCTTCGCGCTCGCGCAGCTGTCGTACGCGCTGCTGACGGACCTCTCCGTCAGTGGTGCCGTCGACGCGCTGGTGCTGCTGCTGGCCGTGTGGTGGGTCTGGTTCACCACCGCCTGGATCACCGAGTTGTTCGACCCGCAGCGGCCGGAGATCCAGGCCCTGACCATCGCGATCATGATCGGCGTCCTCGTGATGGCGGTCGCCCTGCCGGACGCGTTCGGCGAGCAGGGGTTGGTCTTCGCGGGCGCGTACGTGGCCATCCACCTCGGCCGCGAACTCTTCCTGGTGGTCGTGCTGCGGGGGCACGAGCTGCGGCGCACGACCCTGCGAGGGCTGTTCTGGTTCGGCGTGTCCGCGCTGCCGTGGCTCGCCGGCGCGCTGGCGCCCGGTACGGCACGGGGCATCCTGTGGACCCTGGCGGTGGGACTGGACTACGCCGCGTACGCCTTCCGCCACCCCACCCCGGGGATCGGCCGCACGCCCATCGCGCAGCTGCCCAGCGTGGCCGAGCACCTGGCCGAACGGTATCGGCAGTTCTTCATCATCGCGCTCGGCGAGTTCATCCTGGTGACCGGACTGACGCTGCGCGGCACCGGTTTCACGACGTACGGCACCATCGCCTTCCTCGTGTCGATCACCACCACGGTGCTGCTGTGGCGGATCTACATCTACCGCGCGGGGGAACTGCTCTCCGCCGCCATCGACGCGGCCCCGGACCGGGCCCGCCTCGCCCGATCCGTGTCGTACACCCACCTGGCGATGGTGGCCGGCACCGTGTTCACCGCGGTCGGCGCGGAACTCGTCATCGCCCATCCCCTCGGGCACAGCGAGCCCGCCTGGGTCGCCGTGCTGCTCGGCGGTCCCGCGCTGTTCCTCGCCGGACGGGCCGCCTTCGAGTACACCGTCTTCGCCCGCCTGTCCCGCGGGCGGTTGATCGGGCTGCTGGCGGCGGTCGCCCTGATCCCGGCGATGCGCCACGTGCCGCCGCTGCTGTCCGCCCTGACCGCCACCGCCGTACTCGCCGGTGTGGCCGTCTCCGACGTGGCCCGCGCCCGAGGGCGCCCGCCCGAGGTGCCGTCGCCACCGACCTGACCGGCGACCACCGGCGCCGGGTTCGGCCAGCGGCGCCGGCACCAGGCGACCCGGGCGGCGGATCGCTATCCGGCCCGCGGCGGCTCTGGCTCCGTCGGCCTGCGCAGGCGCTCGACCAGCTCCCGCGCCGCCTCGACGAAGCGCGGGTCGGACTCGCAGGCCCGGTGTCCCTGGATCGGCGGCGGGACGCTGTCGCCCGGTGGCGTCACCACGTCGGCGGGATCCCGGAGCCGGCGGTCCACGGCCGCCGCCGGGCCGGCGGGGGCCGGCGCGGTGGGCAGGTGCGCGGAGAAGACCCAGCCGCCGATCGGGTCCGTGCCGCGCCACAGGTTCACCCACCGCCACCCGACCCGGGCGCCGATCTCGTGCAGCACCTCGTCGTCGATGTAGGCGGGGAAGAGCCGGGCGTAGATCCGGCGCAGCGGTGACCCGTGGGTGAGCAGGGCGACCCGGTCGCTGACCGCGGGTGGCAGTTGAAGCACCGTCGCGGCGGCCAGCACCGAACCGTAGCTGTGCCCGGTGAGCAGCACCGCGTTGCCGCGCCCGACCAGGTACGTGATCCGCCGGGTCAGCTCCGGCACGGCGCGCTCGGCGTAGCAGGGCGGCGCGAACGGGTGGGCGGCTCGCGGCCAGAACGTGCCCAGGTCCCACAGGACACCGACGTGGCGCCGGAACTCGACGGTCCGGTAGGCGAAGATCCCACCGACCACCAGGCCCAGGATGATCGCCGCGATCACCCAGCTACCGAACGCCATGGCGAAGGTGACCAGGTCGGCCGGCACACCGGCGTACCGCTCCAGAGCGCCGGCCGGATACAGCCCCAGCAGCCCGATGGTGGTGGTGGCCGTGCCGAGCCCGGCGAGGCCGGCGTAGACCACGGCCAGCGGGATCAGCAGTTCGGTGAACCGGGCCTGGGCCACCGCCCCGCGCACCTGGTGCAGGCGTGGCTCCGCCTCCGCCGGCGGATCCGGGTAGTCGTGCGCGACGAGCGTCGCCGCGGTGCGGTGGCGGCCGCGCCGCGAGATCAGCGCGACCAGGCCCACGACCACCAGCGTGACCAGCACCGCGCGGAGGAGGCCGTAGATCGCCCAGGTGTACGCCCGCGGCGGGCCGTCGGCCACCCCCACCGCGGTGGGCGTGTCGCGGTCCAGGAAGTCCGCCACCCGGTAGACCAGCTCGGCGGAGTACGCCACCGCCACGCTGATCGCGGTGGCCGCGACCGCCAGCGCGCCCAGCCCGAACAGCGGCGTGTCCTCCGGCCGGCGTTCCCGGCTCCAGAGCAGCATGGCGGCCAGCGCGATCAGCAGCGCCGTCTGGGCGACGAACAGGCCGGTGAGGATCGAGTCGTAGCCGGGCAGGCCGCCCCCCTCGGGCCAGCGCGCCGGGCTGGCAAGAAGATGGGCCGCCACCACGACGGTGAGGACGAGGGAGATCGTCCGCAACGTACGGGTGACCCGGTCCAGCCGCCGGTCCGTGGCACCCCGGTCGATCAGCGGGGGTGTGCAGAGCAGCACCGCACACGCGACCAGGACCGTCCCGGCGGCGACCGCCAGCGCGACGGTGCCGGCCGTCGCCCCGGCCGAGGCCCGGGCGGCGAGCAGGGTGACGTCCAGCGTCGCGAACGCCGCCGCGACGTGGACGGCGCGCAGCCGGCCCACCAGCGGCTCGGCGTCCCACTGGCCGACCGCGCTGAGCCGGTGCCGGGAGACCTGCGCCTCCGGAGCGCGGAACGCCTCGAACACCCGCCCCGGGCGGGTGCTGGCCCGCCAGAGCAGGCCGATGGCGGCGGCCGGCACCAGCGCGAGCACCGCCAGCCGCAGCCCGACCGGTCGCCCGGCCAACCAGGACAACCAACTGCGCCCTTCCAGGCAGGGCGCCGAGGTCAGACACTTCCACGCGATCAGGTCCAGCGCGACGCCGGCGGCGGCCAGCACGTACAGGCCGGTGAGGGTGAGCGCCAGCAACCGGCACAGGGATCTGATCACCGCGTCCGAGCCGGGATTCGCCGGGCGCATCCAGATCGCCACGTTGACCAGCATGAACGGCAGCAGGAACACCAGCGACAGGGTGCGGGCCACGGTCCCCGACGGAAGATCACCCCAGCGGTACGCCTCCAGCGTCACCTGCCCGCCGTCGTCGGTGTCCGAGCACCGGCGGGTCCGGTAGAAGCCCCCGCTGCGGTCGCCCGCGACCTGCTCGATCCGCGGCAGGTCCAGCACCTCGTCGGCGCTCGCGCTGGCGGCCCCGTGCACCCGCAACTCCACCACGTCGTCGGGCGTCCCCGGCCCGCCCCACCGCGCTGACCCATCCGACATCGGCCCCC
>NZ_QGSW01000121.1:0-13316 GCF_003176715.1 Micromonospora sp. S4605 | reverse complement strand
ACCCTCCCCTGAACCCCGGTCCCCGGAATCACCGCGTTGATCATGAGGTCAGCGGCGCGACTCGTGATCAACTTCGCCGCCGCCCTCATGATCAACGCGGGATGGGGGCAGCGCTACGGCCGGGCGTGCGGGCCGCGCCGATCAGCGCGGCGCGTCCTCCGGGTCTGGCTGGTCCCGGCTGTCGTAGGCGCGGCGGGAGCCGCAGACGTCGGCGCGGGAGCACATGGAGCGCGAGCCGTCGGCGTCGAGCCGCACGAGCACCGCGTCTCTCGGCACGCTGTGCCCGACCACCCGACCGCTGCCCTGCGGTGTGGTGACCCGCTCGCCGGTCGCCGGCGCGGACTCCTGAAATCTCTGATACAGGGGATGTTCGTACTTCAAACAGCACATGAGCCGGCCGCACGCCCCCGAGATGCGCAGCGGGTTGAGCGGCAGGTCCTGGTCCTTGGCCATCCGGATGGTGACCGGCTCGAAGTCGGTGAGGAAGGTGGCACAGCACAGGTCCCGGCCGCAGGAGCCGATGCCACCCTGCACCCGCGCCGAGTCGCGGGCGGAGAGCTGACGCAGCTCGACCCGGCAGTGCAGCGTCGCGCCGAGGTCGCGGACCAGCGACCGGAAGTCCACCCGGTGCGGGGCGGTGAAGTAGATGGTGCTCCGTTCGCCGCCGCCCTCACCACCGCCGAGCACGTGATCGACGGCCACCACCTTCATCGGCAGCCCGTGCTCCCGGATCAGCCGCTTGGCGGCGACCTTCGCCTCGGCCTTGCGGCGGCGCAGCGCCTCGTCGCGGCGCAGGTCCTCCTCCTGGGCCAGGCCGGCCAGCCTCGGGAAGCCGGCGGTGTCCTCGGCGACCCACTGGGCCGCCCAGACGCACTCGGCCACCTCGGGGCCGTCGTCGGTGGGCACCAGCACCTTGTCGCCCACCTGTGGACTCAGCTCGCCCGGGTCGAGGTAGTAGAGGCGCCCGTACCGCTGGAAGCTGACCGCGCAGAGCATGCCCATGGCTCCCACCCTACGACGGTCGCCGCACCCCGGCCCGTCCCGGGAGTCGCCGGCCGACTACACCGTGCAGCCATTCATGTTCGTCGACTCGACCGATGCCCCGCCCATCTCGTCGTGCCGTTGATGCTCGCCCGGACGGCTGAATCCTGCCGCCGGTGGGGGACAAACGCTCCCCGGAAGCGTTGAGTGAAGACAGACCTGCGGGGGGTGCAGGGGGAAAGGCCACGGCGTCGCCGCCGGAGCCCGATCGAACGGGGCTCCCGAGCGCGACGCCGTGTGCCGTGCACCCGCCGGCCCACCCCGATCGCCCGATCGCCCGATCGCCCGATCGCCCGATCGCCCGACCCGCTCGGCACTGTCCCGACCCGCCCGCGACCCGCCGGGAGCGACCAGGAACCCGCCGCCGGCATCCCAGCCCCGCCGTCGGCTCCGGGATCAGCGGGGCGTCACCAGCCGACCCGGGTGGGGCTGTCGTAGCGGGTGCGCTCGACCACCGGCGCCCGCCAGCGGGACTCGGCCAGGCTCGGCCCCCACTGGCGCAGCAGCGTCTCCGCGCCGTCGTACGCGACGCAGAGCACGGCGAGCACCCGGCTGGCGATCTCGGCCGCCGCCACCGCGCCGGGGCCGGTGGGCCGAGGTTGGTTCACCGCACCGGGCAGCGCGGTCGCCGCGACCACGGTCACCGCCTCGGCCGAGCGGAGCACGTCGGCCAGCGCCCGGGCCAGGGTGAGTCGGCTGCCCTCCACCCAGTCGGCCAGGGCGTCGGCGTAGCCGGCCGTCGACTCCAGCCGCCCGACCAGGCTCTCCGGCCCCTCGTCCAGGTGGCGCAGCAGGGCCGTGCGCGCCTGCCCGTACCGGCTGGCGGCCGGCCCCGACCAGAGGACCGGATCGGTCAGCGCGACGCCGACCTCGTCGTACGCCCGGACGTGCCGGCGCACCGCGTGGCCGGCGGTGGCCAGCGGCGCGGGACTCAGGTCGAGGAAGCCGCGGACCGCCTCCCCGGGAAGCACCTGCATCCGGCGCAGCAGCGGCCAGACCGGGTGCCCCTCCGGCGCCCCGGCGGCGAGCAGCGTGTCGACCCGGCGCAGCAGGTCGAGGCCGGGCTCGGCGAGCCGGTCGAGCGTGTCCATCACGCCTCCCCGGTCAGCCGGCGGCGAGCCGCGTCGTCGGCGGCGGGGTAGCCGTCGGCGGCGCCCCGCACGGCGGTGGCCGCCTCGGCCAGCCGGGCGGCGGCGGCGTGCGCCTCGCGGGCCCGGTCGGTGGTGGCGGCGACCCACTGGCGGTGCAGCGCCCGGCCGATCTCGCCGGGGCGGCCGGGCGCGTCGGCGCCGAACGCGGCCTGCGGCGGGTCGCCGGCGGTGACCGTGCGGGAGAGGGCGGCCAGGGTGGCGCCGGCCTCGTCGAGGCGGCTGGCGAGGGCGCGCAGCGTCTCCATCTCAGGCCCCCGCCAGCGGCCGGTAGGCGGTGAACGTCTCGTTGTGCAGCTTCTCCCGGGCCCACTGGGCGGCGTCCGCCGCCGCGGTGACCGCGGCCTGCACGGAACCGGCGATCTCGCGCGGGTGGCGGGTGTGCAGCGGGCCGAGGAACCGCACGTCGGTGATCCGCCCACCGGCGGTCACCACCACCTCGACCAGCCCGTCCGGCGACCGGACGGTGACCTCGACCGTCGACACCGCCTGGTCGAACTCGGCCTGCAGGGACTCGATCCGGCGGTAGCGCCGCACCGCCTCCTCGATCCAGGCCTCGTCGATCTCCCCCCGTGGCATCGGCGGGCTCCTCCCCGGAACAGTCATCACTCTGCGTGCCGCCACCGTCACGGCACACCGGACCGTACCGCACAGCAATCGCACCTGTCGATGCCTGTGGACGACCGGTCCGGCGCGCGGGACCACGCCCGGCCGGCGATCTCCGGAGAGGTCAGCCCTTCCAGAGGGCGAGCATCATCGCCTCGACGGCGATCCGGGGCTTCACGTTCGCCTCGATCGCCGCCCGGCAGGCCAGCACGGCCTCCAGCCGGCGCAGCGCACCCTCGGCGTCCCACTTGCGGGCGCCGGCCTCGGCCACGGCGGCGGTGTCGGTGTGCACCGGCGCGACCGGGGCGCCGAGCGCCTTGGTGAGCGCGTCCCGGTAGAAGCCGGCCAGGTCGACCAGCGCCCGGTCCAGCGCGTCCCGCTGGGCCCGGGTGGCCCGCGACTTCTGCCGTTTCTCCAGGTCCTTGAGTTGCCCGGCGGCGCCCCGCAGGGCACCCGCCGCGCCCCGGCCGGTGCCGCCGGCGCCGAGCGCGGTCTCCAGCGCGGCCCGTTCCGCCGCGTCGGCCTCGGCCACCGACGCCTCGGCCTCCGCCTCGGCCGCCTCGATCAGCGCGGACGCCGCGTCGAAGGCGGCACCCACCCCGGTGAGCCGGCGCGGCACCGCCAGCACCGCCTCCCGCCGGCCGCGGGCCTCCGGGTCGCGGGCCAGCCGCCGGGCCCGCCCCACGTGCCCCTGGGCGGCCGCCGCCGCCCACGCCGCCACGTCAGGCGCGATGCCGTCCCGGCGCACCAGCACCTCGGCCACCGCCTCGGCCGGCGGCTGCCGCAGCGGTACGACCCGGCAGCGCGACCGGATCGTCACCGAGATGTCGTCCGGGTGGGTGGACGGGGCGCAGAGCAGGAAGACCGTCCGGGGCGGCGGTTCCTCGACCGCCTTGAGCAGGGCGTTGCCGGCCGCCTCGGTGAGCCGGTCGGCGTCCTCGATGATCACCACCTGCCAACGGCCGCCGGACGGCGTGCTGGCGGCCCGCAGCACCAGGGCGCGCATCTCGCCGACGCCGATGGAGAGCCCCTCCGGCACCACCAGCCGGACGTCGGCGTGGGTGCCCGCCATGGTGGTGTGGCAGCCGGGGCACTCGCCGCAGCCGGTGCCGTACGCGCACTGCAGCGCGGCGGCGAAGGCGCGGGCGGCCACCGACCGACCCGATCCCGGCGGCCCGGTGAAGATCCAGGCGTGCGTCATCCCCGCACCGGGATCGCCCGCCGGGCCCGCGGCGGCCCCGGCGTCGGCCTCCTCGACGAGGGCGTCAAGCTCGTCGTCGGCGGGGTCGGGCACCGGCCCGGCGGCGGGGGCGCGCAGCACGGCGGCCGCCGCCGCGGCGGCCCGGCGCAACGTCTCGACCGCCTCGCCCTGCCCGACCAGATCGGCGAAGACGTCCGGCATCAGGTCCGATGCTCCATCGTCACCAGCTCCGTTTCGGATAACTCCGGCTGCACCGAGGTGTCCGGCCCCTGCGCCGGGCGCGGGTGCACGATGCCGCCGGGGGCGCCGAGCAGCTCCTCGATCCGGCGGGCCACCTGCTCGGCGATCTCCTCGACCGGTCGGGACGCGTCCAGCACCAGGTAGCGCTTCGGGTCGGCGGCGGCGAGGTCGAGGAAGGCGTACCGCACCCGCTCGTGGAAGGCGACCGACTCGGCCTCCACGTGGTCGGCCTCCTCGTTGCGCTGCGCCACCCGGGACAGGCCGGTGCGCGGGTCGACGTCGAGCAGCACCACCAGGTCGGGCTTGAGCCCGCCGGTGGCCCAGGAGGAGAGCCAGGAGACCTCGTCGACCGGCAGCGTCCGCCCCGCCCCCTGGTACGCCAGGGACGAGTCGACGTACCGGTCGCTGATCACCACCGCGCCCCGGGTCAGCGCCGGCCGGACCACGGTAGCGACGTGGTGCGCCCGGTCGGCGGCGTAGAGCAGCGCCTCGGCGCGCGGCGACGGCACGTCCGAGCCGGGCGCGCCGAGCAGCAGCGAGCGGATCCGCTCGCCGACCGCGGTGGCCCCGGGCTCCCGGGTGACCACCACGTCGCGCCCCTGCCCGCGCAGCCGCTCGGCGAGCGCGCCGAGCTGGGTGGACTTGCCGGCACCCTCGCCACCCTCGAAGACCACGAAGAGCCCGGCGGAGACGAACGGCTCGGCCGGCATCAGCGGGCGGCCCCGGATCGAGCCCCACAGGTCGGCCAGGACCGGCACGCCCTTCTTGTCGTCCATCTGACCGAACGCGCTGATCCCGGCGAAGATGCCGGCCGCGCCCGCGGCGAGCAGCAGCAACCGGGTGGACGAGATGGAGACGCCCAGGTCGGCGATCTCCAGCTTGCGGGAGCCGCCGACACCGGCGAGTAGGCTGCTCAGGCCGATGGCCAGGATCAGCACCAGCCGGGTGCCGATCTGCACCACGGCGAAGACCCGGCCGCGCACCTCGTCGGCGATCTCGCCGCCGAGCAGCGTGGTGCCGGAGAGGAAGGCCATCCCGGCGCCCGCGCCGACCAGGACCGCGCCGACCATCGCCATCGACAGGTGGATGGCGAAGGCCAGCGTCATCACCGCCGCGCTGGCCAGCACGATGCTCATGCCGAACCAACGGCGGCGGGACATCTCCTTGACGATCATCGGGCCCAGGCCGATGCCGAGCGCCAGGCCGATGAAGATGGCGCCGAAGAGCAGGTAGAAGGCGGCGTCGCCGGCGCCCAGCGAGGTGGCGAAGAACTTGGCGGTGCCGATCACAATGCCGCCGCCGGCGAAGGCGCCGAAGATGCCGAGCACCAGGCCGCGCACGAGCGGGGTCTGCCCGATGTAGCGCCAGCCCTCCTTGAACTGGCGCAGCATGCTCTGCTCGGTACGGCCCTGCTCGTCGGCCTGCCCGTGGCTGATCTCCCTGATCCCGTACGCCACCACCAGTGCGGTGGCCAGCCGGGAGAGCGCGTTGAACCAGAGCGCCAGTTGGGCCGGCTCGGCCCAGTCCGGCGTCGCGCCCCCGGTGGCCGCCCGCACGGCACCGTCGAGCGCGGCGAGGATCAGCGCGGCGAGGACCGGCGTCAGCCCGTACGTGGTGATCAGCGTGAGCTGGTTGGCGGCCTCCAGCCGGGCGCGCGGGATCAGGTTGGGGACCGCGGCCTCCTTGGCCGGGATCCACAGCAAGGTGAGCGACTCGATCAGGAAGGTGGCGATCGCCGCCCAGCCGACCACCACCCCGCCGGGGGCGCCGAGCAGCGCGACCAACGGGATCGAGGCGAAGAGCAGGAAGCGCAGCACGTCGCAGATGACCATCGTCCAGCGCCGGTCGAAGCGGTCGGCGAGCACGCCGGCGATCGGGCCGAGTACCAGCGCCGGCAGCAGCCGGATGGCGATGACGCCACCGAAGGCTGCGCCCTTGGCGGTGCTCCCCTGGACCTGGGCGGCGGCGAAGACCGACGTGGCGAGCAGACCGAACCAGTCACCGAAGGACGCCGCGCCGAGCACGATCCAGAGCCGGCGGAACGGCCGGATCCGCAGCACCGAGCGGATGCCCGCGTAGCCGGACAGGTCGGCACCGGGCTTCTCCGCGGTGCCGCCGGACTTGTTCGAGGACGGCGACACGCCGGGCGACTCGCCGTTGAACTGGCTTTCGATGGCCGTACCTCCACGTGCCGGCCCATCGCTGGGCATCCCCGGTGGAACACTCTAGACCCGGTGGGACGCCGTCCCACCGATGACATTCTCCTGCTCGCCGAGCCTAGGCCGCCGGCACCACGGCGCACAGCCGGGCGTACGCGAGGGTGTTTCGCATTGACCGCCGGACAGTTAGCGTGCACACGTGGCCACCGAAAGCGACAAACTGCGCGAGCGCCTCGATCGGGCGACCGCCCACCTCGATCCCCCGTACGCGGCGGTCGACCTAACCGCGTACGACTCGAACGCGACCGCCCTGGTCGACCGCGCGGCCGGCAAGCCGCTCCGGGTCGCCAGCAAGTCGGTCCGCAGCCGTGACCTGCTCAGCCGGGCGCTCGCCCGGCCGGGCTGGCACGGCGTGATGGCGTTCACCCTGCCCGAGGCGATCTGGCTGGTCCGCCAGGGGGTGAGCAACGACGTGCTGGTCGCCTATCCGACCGCCGACCGGGGCGCGCTCGCCGAGCTGGCCGGCGACCCGGCGCTCGCCGCCGCGATCACCCTGATGGTGGACGGCACCGAACAACTCGACCTGGTCGACGCCGTGCGCGCCCCGGCCCGCCGAGCCGAGCTGCGCATCTGCCTCGACCTGGACGCCTCGTGGCGGCCGGTGCGCGGGGTGCACGTCGGGGTGCGCCGGTCGCCGGTGCACAGCGCCCGGGCCGCCGGCGCCCTCGCCGCCACCGTCGCCGGCCGCGCCGGCTTCCGGCTGGTCGGGCTGATGGCGTACGAGGCGCAGATCGCCGGCCTGGGCGACGCGCCGCCCGGGCAGGCGGTGCTCGGCGCCGCGATCCGGCTGGCCCAGCGCGGCTCGTACCGCGAGCTGCTGGCCCGCCGGGGCGCGGCGGTGGCCGCGGTACGCGAACACGCCGAGCTGGAGTTCGTCAACGGCGGCGGCACCGGCAGCGTGGCGGCGACCAGCGCCGATCCCGCGGTCACCGAGGTCACCGCGGGATCGGGCCTGTACGGGCCGACGCTGTTCGACGCCTACCGGGCGTGGCGGCCCACCCCGGCGGCGTTCTTCGCCTGCGCGGTGGTCCGCCGGCCGGCGCCGGGGCTGGCCACCGTGCTCGGCGGTGGCTGGATCGCCTCCGGCCCGGCCGCGCCCAGCCGCCTTCCCCGACCGTGGCTGCCGGCCGGGCTGAAGCTGATCGGCACCGAGGGCACCGGCGAGGTGCAGACTCCGCTGGCCGGCACCGCGGCCGCCACCCTGCGGGTGGGCGACCGGGTGTGGTTCCGGCACGCCAAGGCGGGCGAGCTCTGCGAGCACGTCAACGAGCTGCACCTGGTGGAGGGGGACGAGGTCGTGGCGACCGTGCCCACCTACCGGGGCGAGGGCCACGCCTTCCTCTGAGTCACCGGCCCCGCACCCCGCGGGGCCGGTTCGCACCCACTCCCGCGTGTGCGGGGCCGTTCCGCACCGTCACCCGGTCGCACCCCGGGCGTTCCGCCTGGCACACCTCGCCCGGCGCACCCCGGGCCGATCGTTCTGTCGCACCGCGCCCCGGTCGCACCCCGGGCCGATCGTTCTGTCGCACCGCGCCCGGTCGCACCCCGGGCCGTCCGCCGCCGCCCAGCCACCCGGGCCGGCGGCGCCGGGTCAGCTGGACCGGGCGGCGTCCACCGGGCTCTCGACCTGCTGGTGCAGGTACTCCCGGATGAGCGCCTTCGCCTCGGCCAGCACCCGCTCGTCGCCCTCCGGCCGCCGACGGAACGCCAGCTTGATCAGCGCGTCGGCCACCTCCACCGCGATCTCCAGATGGAAGCGCAGCTCGGGCACGTCGGTGAGCCCGAACCGTTCGGTGAGCACGCGGGCCAGCTGGTCCGCGATCACCCCGTTGTTGTCCCGCTGCTCATCGAGCAGGTGCAGGTCGACCACGTCGCCGAAGTGCAGGGTACGGAAACCGGGAACGGTACGGTGCATCGTGATGTACTCGTCGATCCCCGCGTCGACGCCGTCCCACCAGTGGGTCAGGTCGTCGGAGGCGAACCGCTCGTCGAGCCGCTGGAGGTAGGACTCCATCGTGCGCAGGGTCAGCGCCTGCACGATCGCCCGCTTGTCCGGAAAGAACTGGTAGACCGACCCGATCGCCACCTCGGCACGCTCGGCGAGCAGAGTCGTGGTCAGCCCCTCGTACCCCACCTCGTCGACGAGCTCGGCGCAGGCGTCCAGCATCCGCTGGACCCGCGCGACACTTCGACCCTGCACCGGTACGCGGCGCAGCGGCCCGGTCGTGGCGGCTGGTGTGGACACTCGGCGCCACCCCCCTTCGACGGATGAACATATCTGCACGTCACATGTCAGTGACTACCGGTACAACGAGCGGACCTCGATTGCGGTATTTACCAGGTACAACGTTCCTGATATGAAGTCAGTTCATATTCATGTCGAGGAGCGCGAATGGCCGCCACCGCACCGCTCGCCACCGCCTGGACCAACTGGGCCGGCAACCAGCGCAGCACCGCCACCACCATCCTGCGCCCCACCTCGGTGACGGACGTAGCCGAGGCCGTCCGGGCCGCCGCGGCGGACGGCCAGCGGATCCGAGCGGTCGGCAGCGGACACTCGTTCACCGCCGTCGCGGTCACCGACGGTCACCGGATGGAGTTGGACGCGTTGGACACCGGTGTCCGGGTGGACGCCGAGCGCCGGCTGGTCACCGTACCGGCCGGGATGACGCTGCGCACCCTCAACGGCCTACTCGCCGCGCACGGGCTGGCCCTGCCCAACCTCGGCGACATCGACGCGCAGACGGTCGCCGGCGCGATCTCCACCGGCACCCACGGCACCGGGGCCGGCTACGGCTGCCTATCCACCTTCGTCGAGGCGCTCACCCTGGTCACCGGCACCGGCGAGGTGCTGCGCTGCTCCGCCGACGAGCACCCGGACGTGTTCGCCGCCGCCCGGGTCTCGCTCGGGGCGCTCGGCGTACTGGTCGAGGTCACCCTGCGCTGCGTGGACGCCTTCGTGCTGCACGCGCACGAGCGACCGGCCCCGCTGGCCGCGGTGCTCGGCGAGCTGCCCGAGCTGATCGAGGCGCACGACCACGTGGAGTTCTACTGGTTCCCGTACACCGACCGGGTGCAGGTCAAGACCAACGACCGGGTGCCCGCCGACGACCGGCCGCTGCCCCGCTGGCGCGGCTGGCTGGACGACGAGTTCCTGTCCAACACCGTCTTCGCCGGTGCCTGCCGGCTCGGCCGCGCCGTGCCGGCGCTCGCCCCGAGGATCAGCGCGGTCTCCGCCCGGGCGCTCACCGAGCGCCGCTACACCGGCCGCTCCGACCGGGTCTTCTGCACCCCGCGCCGGGTCCGCTTCGTCGAGATGGAGTACGCGGTGCCGCGCGCCGCGCTGCCCGAGGCGCTGGACGCGCTGCGCCGGATCGTGGACGGGCTGCCCTTCAAGGTGCTCTTCCCGGTCGAGATCCGGTTCACCGCCGCCGACGACATCTGGCTGTCGCACGGCTACGGCCGCGACTCGGCGTACCTGGCCGTGCACCAGTACGTGGGCATGCCCTACGAGCCGTACTTCCGCGCGTTCGAGCAGGTCGCCGCCGGCCTGGGCGGACGCCCGCACTGGGGCAAGCTGCACTACCGCGACGCGGAGTCACTGGCGCCGGCCTACCCCCGCTGGCCCGACTTCCAGTCCCTCCGCACCCGCCTCGACCCGAACCACCTCTTCACCAACCCCCACCTAACCCACATCCTCGGCTGAGCCGTACTCCTGGATCTGGGCCCGCCAGGGGTCGCGCCCGTCGCACGATCTCGGCGGAGGGCGTTACTCGGTGGGGGTGGTGGCTTTATTGGGGGCGGCTTTTTTCGGCGTGGTGGTTTTGGCGGTGGTGGTCTTCTTCGCCGTGGACTTGGTGGCGGCGGCGGTCTTCTTGGTCGCCGTGGCCTTCTTGGCGGGGGCCTTCTTCGCGGCCGCCTTCTTGCGCGGGGCGGGGCCCTTGGCGCGCTTCTCGGCGAGCATCTCGGAGGCCTCCTCCAGGCTCAGCGCCTCCGGGGTCTGGCCGCGACGCAGCGACGCGTTCGTCTCGCCGTCGGTGACGTACGGGCCGAACCGGCCGTCCTTGATCACCAGTGGCTTCTCGGTCAGCGGGTCCACGCCCATCTCCCGCAGCGGCGGCGCAGCGGCCCGACGCTGGCGGGTCTTCGGGGCGGCCAGCAGGGCCAGCGCCTCGTCCAGCGTGACGGTGAACATCTTGTCCTCGGAGTCCAGCGAACGGAACTCCTCGCCACGCTTGACGTACGGGCCGTAGCGGCCGTTGTTGGCGAAGACCTCGTTGCCCTCCGGGTCCACCCCGACGAGCCGGGGCAGGCTGAGCAGCTTGAGCGCCTCGTCGAAGGTGAGCGAATCCGGCGACTGCGAGCGCAGCAGGGAGGACTTCCGCTCGCCGCTGGCCACGTACGGGCCGAACCGGCCGGACTTGAGCAGGATCGGCTCCCCGGTGGCCGGGTCGTCGCCGAGCTTGCGCTCACCCCCACCGCCGAGGAACAGCTCGTGCACCTTCTCCGGGGTCAGCTCGTCCGGCGCCAGGCCCTCCGGGATCGGGGCCCGGTCACCCTGGGTGCCGCCCTCCTCGCCCTCGGCGGCCGGCGCGGGTACCTCGCCCGGCACCGCCCGCTGCAGGTACGGCCCGTAGCGCCCGACCCGGACCACGACCTCGCGGCCCTCGTCGTCGGTGAACAGCGGGATGGAGTTGACGCTGCGCGCGTCGATCTCGCTGAGGTTCTCGGTGACCAGCTTCTTCAGCCCACCGGAGCGGGCGATGTCCTGGTCGCCGGCGCCGTTGGCGCTGCCGAAGTAGAAAGCGGTGAGGAAGTCGACCGCCGCGTGGTCACCGCCGGCGATCTCGTCCAGCTCGTTCTCCATGCTGGCGGTGAAGTCGTAGTCGACCAGCCGCGGGTAGTGCCGCTCCAGCAGCCCGATCACGGCGAACGCCAGGAAGGACGGGATCATCGCCTGGCCGCGCTTGAAGACGTAGCCGCGGTCCTGGATGGTCTGCATGATCGACGCGTACGTGGAGGGGCGGCCGATGCCCAGCTCCTCCAGCGCCTTGACCAGCGACGCCTCCGTGTAGCGCGACGGCGGCTGGGTGTGGTGGCCCTGCGCGGCCAGCTCCTCGGCGGTCAGCGGCTGGTCCTTGACCAGGGTGGGCAGCCGCCGCTCGGCGTCCTCGGCCTCGGCGTTCTCGTCGTCGCTGGACTCGACGTACGCCCGCAGGAAGCCGGGGTCGGTGATGGTCTTGCCGGTGGCGCCGAAGTCGGCCTCCTCGCTCGCGGAGGAGACGGCGCGGATCCGCACCGAGACGCTGGAGCCGACCGCGTCGGTCATCTGCGAGGCGATGGTGCGCCGCCAGATCAGCTCGTAGAGCTTGAACTCCTCGGCGGAGAGCTCTTTGGCCACCTCGCCCGGGGTGCGGAAGTTGTCCCCCGCCGGGCGGATCGCCTCGTGCGCCTCCTGCGCGTTCTTCACCTTGCCGGTGTAGCGGCGCGGCTCCGGCGGCACGCTCCGCTCGCCGTACAGCTCGACGATCTGCCGGCGGGCCGCCGCGATGGCGGTCTCCGACAGGTTCACCGAGTCGGTACGCATGTAGGTGATGTAGCCGTTCTCGTAGAGCCGCTGCGCGGTGCGCATCGTCTGCTGCGACGAGAACCGCAGCTTGCGGGCCGCCTCCTGCTGGAGCGTCGAGGTGATGAACGGCGCGTACGGGCGGCGGCGGTAGGGCTTCTCCTCGACCCGGGTGACGGTGAAGGGCCGCCCTTCCAGCCGGGCCGCGAGACCCCGGGCACCTCCTTCGTCGAGGTGGACCACCCCGGCACCCGGCTTCACGCGGCCGGTCGTGGGCTCGAAGTCCTTGCCGGTGGCGATCCGGTCGCCGTTCAGCGCGACCAGGGTGGCGTTGAAGCTGCGCGGGCCCGCACCGGCGTTGCCGACCGCCAGGGTGGCCAGGATGTCCCAGTACTCGGCGGTGCGGAAGGCCATCCGCTGCCGCTCCCGCTCGACCACGATCCGGGTCGCCACCGACTGCACCCGGCCCGCCGAGAGCTTCGGCATGACCTTCTTCCACAGCACCGGGGAGACCTCGTAGCCGTAGAGGCGGTCGAGGATGCGCCGCGCCTCCTGGGCGTCGACCAGGTCACGGTCGATCTCGCGCGGGTTGGCCACCGCTGCCTGGATGGCTGGCTTGGTGATCTCGTGGAAGACCATCCGCTTGACCGGCACCTTGGGCTTGAGCGTCTCCACCAGGTGCCAGGCGATCGCCTCGCCCTCGCGGTCCTCGTCCGTCGCCAGGAAGATCTCGTCGACCTCCTTGGCCAGCTTCACCAGCTTGCTGATCTGCTGCTTGCGGTCGGCGGAGACCACGTAGAGGGCGTGGAAGCCGTTGTCGACGTCCACCCCGAGCCGCGCCCACGGCTCACCCTTGTACTTGGCCGGCACGTCGGCGGCGTTGCGCGGGAGGTCCCGGACGTGGCCGAAGCTGGCCTCCACGACGTACCCCGGGCCGAGGTAGCCCGAGATCGTCTTGGCCTTCGCCGGTGACTCGACGATGACCAGACGGGTGGTTCCAGCGTTGCTCGGCACGTTTCTCTCCGACCTCACTCCTGCTCACTGCCGCCCGCGTCCCGTTCGGGCCGGCTTCGACCCGCCGATGCCCGGCGGTCCGGATGTCCAACGTAACGCGCCGTCCGCGTTTCGGGTTTCGCGGGCGGCAAACCACCCCGGCGGGGCGGTCGCCGCCGCCGTGACGCGGTCGGGGTTGCCGGACGGCGCCACCGTACACCGTGGGTAGGCCCGGAAGCGGGACACTGTGACGATGGCGGACCCTCGGCCGAGGCGCCACCCGGCCGTTTTCCGGCCCAAAC
>NZ_QGSW01000141.1:0-13399 GCF_003176715.1 Micromonospora sp. S4605 | reverse complement strand
GGGCGGCGTCGTACCGGTCACCCCGGGACGGGCCGGCCGGTTCCGCCGGCCGGCGGCGCTCGGGCCGCGGGTCGGGGTGGTGGCCGGGGCTCCGGTCGTACCCGGGGCGCATCGGTCCGGGAGCAGGCCAGGGCAGGCCGCCCTCCGGGCGCGCCGGCGGGTGGCCCGGTGGCTCGCGGTGGAACTCCGGGCGGACCTCCTCCCGGGGACGTCGGTCCGGGTACGGCTCGGCCCGGGCGGCGGCCTCGCGTGACCGCCGGTGCTCGTCCCGCTCGGGCAGGCGGCGCTCGGCGTCGTCGTACGGCCGCTCGGCGCCCCGGTCCGGGCGCTCCCAGCGGCCGGCCTGCGCGGCGCGGTCCATCGGTCCGCGGTCGCGGCGCTCGGCCGCGAACCGCTCGCGCTGCTCGGCCGCGAACCGCTCGTGCTCGGCGGGGAACCGGTCGGGGCGCTCAGCGGGGTACCGCTCGTGGTGGTCGGCGGGCCGGCGTTCGCCGGTGAACCGGTCACGCTGCTCGGCCGGCGGCCGCTCGCGCTCGTCACCGGCGCGGTCCCACTGGTAGCGGGGCCGGCGGGTGCCCTCGGCCGGTCGCTGCTCGTGGCCGTTGGACGACCGGTCGTGCGCGGCCGGCCGGCGCGCCGGCAGGTCCTCGTCCGGCTCGGCAAGCCAGCCCGGTTCCGACTGGCTGGCGGGGGAGACGGGCGCGACGCCGGAGCGTCCCCGGCCGGGTGGCTCCTGCCGGGGCGCGCGGTCGTCGTACCGGTCGTGGTCGCGGGGCGCGGCGCGACCGCCATCGACCCCGTACGGGGCAACCGCGTGCTCGTCCCGCCGGTTCGGGGCCGGCCGCTGCCGGTCGTCGGGCCACCCGGGCTCGCCCCGTCCCGGGCGGTACGGGTCGTCGTCGTACCGTCGTCCGTCGCGACCCCGGTGCCGGTCCCAGCCGTCCGGCTCGTCCTCCCAGGACCGGCCCAGGTACGTCCCGTCGGAGCGGGTCGGCGCGAGCGGCGGCACCTCGGCGCGGCCGACCACTGCCGCCCGACCGCGGGGCGCCGGCGGCGGGGTGTGCTGGATGCCGATGTCGCCGGGATAGCGCTGGCCGGGGAACTGGGGGTGCCACTCCGTGGTCGGCTCCACGACCCAGGACGGTTCCGCCGGATCGTGCCACCGGTCCGCGTAGCCGCGGCTCATCCGGATGGCCTGTCGCCGGCGCGGGCACGCGCGGTCATGCCGGGGTCACCGCCGGTCGTCCGCTCGCTCACGGCCGCGTCCCGGTGGCCGGCTCGCGTCCGCTCGCTCACGGCGATGTCACCTCGTTGGAAATTGTCGCGCTGGGCACCCCGTCGGCCGGTAAAGTCGCCCCTTCCGGCACGGCGTGGCTGCGGAAAGGAGGGTAGCGGCGTGGGCTCGCTCACCGCCACTGTGGCACCGCCTGCCGCCTCAAACGTTATCCTATGGTTTCGGACATTCAGGGCAATAGCCGGATCGGGCTTCCGACGATACTCCACCTACCGTCAGGCGGCGGTGGCCGGCGTCGTCACCAACTGCGTCTTCGGCTTCCTCCGCTGTTACGTCCTGCTCGCCGCGGTCGGCGCGGCCGGCACGGTGGCCGGGTACGACCGGGCCCAGCTCGCCACCTTCGTCTGGATGGGGCAGGGTCTGCTCGCCGTCATCCTCCTCTGGGGATGGACCGACCTGGCCGACCGGATCCGCACCGGTGAGGTCGCCGCTGATCTGCTCCGCCCGGTACACCCGGTGACCAGCTACCTCGCCGCCGACCTGGGCCGGGCCGGCTACGCCGCGCTGGCCCGGCTGCTACCGCCGGTGCTGGTCGGCCCGCTCTTCTTCCCGGTGCACGTGCCGCAGCGGTGGGCCACCTGGCCGCTGTTCGTGCTCTCCGCGCTCGTCGCCGTGATGCTCTGCTTCGGCTGCCGCTACCTGGTCAACGCCACCGCGTACTGGCTGCACGACGTGCGTGGCCCGGTGATCCTCTGGACGCTCGTCTCGGGCGTGCTCACCGGGCTCTACTTCCCGCTGCGTTTCCTGCCGGAGTGGCTCCAGCTGCTGCTCTGGCTCGGCACCCCGTTTCCGAGCCTGCTGCAGACCCCGCTGGACGTGCTGGTCGAGCGGGATCCGACCGGCACCCAGCTCGCCCTGGTCGCCGTGCAGTTGGGCTGGGCGGTGCTGGTCCTGGTCACCTGCCGGCTGGTGCAGCGCCGGGCCGAACGGCGACTGGTCGTGCAGGGTGGCTGACCGCGCCGGCCCGACCGTGTCGGCGCGCACCGGCGGCGCGCTGGCCGCGTACCGGGCACTGCTCGGGGCGCAGGCCCGGTCGCAGACCGCGTACCGGACGTCGTTCGTGGTGGACCTGGTCGGCAACGTCGGGTCCACCGTCTTCGACGTGGTCACCGTGCTGGTCGTCTTCGGCGTGACCCGGGAGCTGGGCGGCTTCACGCTGCGCGAGACGATGGTCATCGTCGGCATCTCCACCAGCGCGTTCGCCCTCGCGGACCTGCTGGTCGGCAACATCGAGCGGCTGCCGCGCTACGTGCGTACCGGGCTCTTCGACGCCGTGCTGCTCCGCCCGCTGGGCACGCTGCCGCAACTGCTGCTGATGGACCTGCCGCTGCGCAAGGTGTCCCGGGCGGTCTTCGGGCTCGCCGTGCTGGTCGTGGCGGTCGGCTCCGCCGGGATCCAGTGGACCGGGGCGCGGGTGCTGCTGGTCGTCCTCGCCCCGCTGGCCGCGGTGGTCTTCTTCGGCGCGGTCTTCGTGGCCACCGCCACCGTCTCCTTCTTCTGGGTCGACTCGGGTGAGCTGGCCAACTCGGTCACCTACGGTGGGCGGGACTTCACCGCCTACCCGATCACCGTCTACGACGGGTGGTTCCGCGCGCTCTTCGCGTACGGCCTGGGTTTCGCCTTCGTCGGCTACCACCCGGCACTGGCCCTGCTCGGCCGGGCCGACCCGCTCGGCCTGCCGGCCTGGGTCGGCTGGGCCGCGCCGGGCGTCGCGCTGCTCGCCGCCGCGATCGCCGCCGCCGCCTGGCGCTTCGGCGTCCGCCACTATCGGAGTACGGGGTCATGAGCGTCATCGAGACGAAGGCACTGCGCAAGGAGTTCACCGTCCGGGTCAGGGCCGGGCGGCTGCGCCGCGAGAAGCGGCTGGTCACCGCGGTCGACGGGATCGACCTGCGGATCGAGCGCGGGGAGATGCTCGGCTACATCGGACCGAACGGGGCCGGCAAGTCCACCACGCTCAAGATGCTCACCGGGGTGCTGACGCCCTCGGCCGGCGAGGTACGCGTCTGCGGGCTGCGCCCGGTCGCCCAGCGCACCCGGCTCGCGCTGCGTATCGGCGTGGTCTTCGGCCAGCGTTCCCAGCTGTGGTGGGACCTGCCGCTGCGGGACTCCTTCGATCTGCTCCGGCACATCTACCGGGTGCCGCCCGGCGCGCACGCCGACCGGCTGCGCCGCTGCCGGCAACTGCTCGACCTGGACGCGTTCCTCGACGTCCCGGTCCGCCAGCTCTCCCTCGGGCAGCGGATGCGCGGCGAGCTGGCCGCCGCCCTGCTGCACGGCCCCGAGGTGCTCTTCCTCGACGAACCCACCATCGGCCTCGACGTGGTCAGCCGGCAGGCGGTGCGTGGCTTCCTGGCCGAGCTGGGCCGGGTCGGCGACACCACGCTGGTGCTGACCACCCACGACCTGGCCGACATCGAACGGCTCTGCCGGCGGCTGGTGGTGATCGACCACGGCCGGGTGGTGCACGACGGGTCGATCGCCGCGCTGCACGAGCGGTACGGCTCCCGCCGGTTGGTGGTGGCCGACCTCGACGCCCCCGTGCCCGAACCGCCGGTGCTGCCCGGGGCGTCGCTGCACCGGGTGGAGAACGACGGGCACCGGTTGGTGTTCGCACTGGAGTCGGCGCGGGTGGCCGAGGTGGTGGCCGGGCTCGCCGGGCTGGGCGCGCTGCGCGACGTCTCGGTGGTGGAGGCGGACATCGAGGACGTGGTGGCCCGGCTCTACCGCCGAGAGCGTCAGGGGTGCTCCATCACCAGCACGGCGAAGGTGCCGGGGGCCAGCGCCTCGTAGCGGTGCGGGGCGTCGCCGGGAAAGGTGGCGTAGTCGCCGGGGCCCAGCTCCACCGGGTCGGACTCCGGGCCGACCCGCATCCGCCCGGCGCCGACCACCACGTGTTCGATGCTGCGCGGGGTGTGCGCCTCGGCCTTGCGGACCGTGCCGGGCTCCAGTTCGAGGAGATAGACGTCACGCCGGGCGTGCGTCGACCCGGCGCTGAGCAGCGTCCCGGCGAAGTCCGCGTGCTCGGAGCGGATCCGGGGGCCCTCGCCGGCCCGGACCACCCGGACGGCCGGGCTCGGCGGCTCGACCAGCCGGCTGAACGGCACGTCCAGCGCCACGCCGAGCGCCCAGAGGGTTTCCACGCTCGGGTTTCCGACGCCCGACTCCAGCTGGGAGAGGGTGGACTTGGCGATCCCGGCCCGCCGGGCCAGTTCGGTCAGCGAGACGCCGACCCGCTCGCGCTCGCGGCGGATGGCGGCGGCGATGGTGGCCAGCGGGGGTGCCGGTACGGCGGCCATGTTCGCTCCGTCGGTCTGTTTGTTCGGTTTGACGACCACGCTTTTCCCGTTCATCATGGTGGACCATGCGTACGGTACAACGAACAGCCGACGGCGGGGTACTCCGCGACGTCGCCGCCATCGGGGCGGCGATGGTGGCCGTCGGCGCCTCGTTCGGCGCGGTGGCGGTGGCCGCCGGGCTGCCCGGCTGGGCCACCGTCGCGATGTCCGTGGTGGTGTTCGCCGGCGGGGCCCAGTTCATGGCGGTCGGGCTGGTGGCGGCGGGCAGCCCGCTGGCCGCCGTGCTGGCCGGTCTGCTGCTCAACGCCCGGCACCTGCCGTTCGGCCTGACCCTCGGCGACAGCCTCGGCCGCCGGCTGTGGCAACGGCTGCTCGGCAGCCACCTGATGACCGACGAGGCCACCGCGTTCGCCCTGGCCCAGCCCGCCGGCCCGGCCCGGCACCGGGCGTTCTGGCTGGCCGCGGTGCTGTTCTTCGTCACCTGGAACCTCGGCACCGTACTCGGCGTGCTGGCCGGTGGGGTGGCCGGCGACCCGGCCGTGCTCGGGCTGGACGCCGCCTTCCCGGCCGGCCTGATCGCGCTGCTGCTGCCCAGCCTGCGCGACCGGGAGACCCGCCGGATGGCGCTGGCCGGTGCGGTGCTGGCCGTGCTCACCACCCCGCTGCTGCCGGCCGGCCTGCCGGTGCTGCTCGCGCTGGCCGGTCCGGCCGTGCTGGCGGTACGGGCCGTCCGCGCCGGGGCCGGCACCGGCGACCGGGAAGCCGGGGCGACGCCCGCCCCGACCCGGGACACCCGCCGGGCCGGCCGGGGTGGATCCGGAACCGGTGGACGGGAGGCCGGGGGCACCTCCAGCCCGACCTCCCTCACCGGTTCCGTTACCGGCGTCCGGGAGGTCGGGGTGACGCCCGCCCCGATCCCGGACGCCGGGCGCGGGGTCGGAACCGCCGGCCCGGTCCGCCGGACGGGAGGGAAGTCGTGCTGATCGCGGTGATCCTGGCGTTGGCCGCCGGCACGTACGGCTTCCGGGTCGCCGGGGTGCTGCTGCGCGACCGGCTCGACCTGCCGGAGTGGTCCCGCCGGCTGCTGCCGGTCGGCGCCGCCGCCCTGCTGGCCGCGCTCGCGGCCACCGCCGCGCTGACCGAGGCCGGCGCGTTCGCCGGCTGGGCCCGGCCGGCGGGGGTGCTGGTCGGCTCCCTGCTGGCCTGGCGGCGGGCGCCGTTCGTGCTGGTCGTGGTCGCCGCCGCCGCGACGACCGCCCTGCTCCGCCTGCTCGGCGTGCCGTAACGGTCCTCCCGCCGGCGCGCGACATTCCGCCCCCGTGGCTGTGCACGGACTGGGTGCAGCTGTTGTCGCCCCAGTGACAACAGCTGCACCCAAACCATCTGCCATCCCGGGAGGCGGAGGTGCCGCCCGAGCGGGCGGTGGGTGGCTGGAACGGGAACGGCCCCTCGCCGCGGTGCGGGAGGGGCCGGATCCGTCGTTGTCAGACCGGGTCGCCGAGGTTGACCCGGGGCTCCGGGGCGCGCATCCGGCGGAACGTGATCGAGCGCATGATCGCGTACAGGTAGAGCGAGCCCATCCGCTGCCCGGTGTTCGGGAAGCGCTCGCGGACCAGCTTCCTGATCTTGCGGCAGATGAGGAAAGAGTCGATCACCACGCCGAGGGCGAGCGCGCCCCAGAGGATGTTCGACACCAGCCGGACCACCGGCGGCATCGCCGCGTTCGAGCCGATCAGCACGATCAGCGCACCGCCGAAGAACCAGGTGCCGACCGTACGCCGGGAGTCGACGACGTTGCGGGCCAGCTGCCGCTCGGGGCCGCGGTCGCGCGGGCCGCCCTCGCGCCGGAACTCGGCCGCTGCCTCGGCCCGCAGCTTGCGCCGGTGCTCCCGCTGCTCTTCCTTGGTCATCGGCTTGGTGGCCCCGGCCGGACGCCGGCCGGCGGTCGGCCGCTTCGGCGTCTCGCGTCCCTTGGCGGGGGTGTAGCCCCGGGGACGGGTGGCGGTGGCCTCGTCCTCGGGGGTCACCTGAGTGACCGCCTCGTCGACGAGGTCGGTGGACTTGCGGCGAAACAGCGACGGCACGCGGAAAGGGTAGCCAACCGACGGCGCCCGGTGCACATCGCGGTGCACCGGGCGCGGTCGGCAGTGAGGGAGGTTACGGACGCTCGACGTGCGCGCCCAGGTCGGCCAGCTTCGCCTCGAAGTCCTCGTAGCCCCGGTTGATCAGGTCGACGCCGTACACCCGGGAGGTGCCCTCGGCGGCCAGCGCCGCGATCAGGTGGCTGAACCCGGCCCGCAGGTCGGGGATGACCAGGTCGGCGGCGTGCAGCTTGCTCGGCCCGGCGATCACCGCGGAGTGCTTGAAGTTGCGCCGGCCGAAGCGGCACGGGGTGCCGCCCAGGCAGTCCCGGTAGACCTGGATGTTGGCGCCCATCGAGTTCAGCGCCTCGGTGTAGCCGAGCCGCTGCTCGTAGACCGTCTCGTGGACGATGGACAGCCCGCGCGCCTGGGTCAGCGCCACCACCAGCGGCTGCTGCCAGTCGGTCATGAAACCGGGGTGGACGTCGGTCTCCAGGGCCACCGACTTCAGCTCGCCGCCCGGGTGCCAGAACCGGATGCCGCCCTCCTGGCCCGGGTCGCCCAGCCGCGGCGGCCGGCTGTCGGTCACCTCGTACTCGCCGCCGACCGACCGGAAGATGTTCAGGAAGGTCATCATGTCGGCCTGCTGCGCGCCGAGCACCTCCACGTGCCCGCGGGTGGCCAGCGCGGCCGCGGCCCAGCTGGCCGCCTCGATCCGGTCCGGGATCGGCCGGTGGGTGTAGCCGTGCAGCTTCGGCACGCCCTGGATCTCGATCACCCGGTCGGTGTGCACCTTGATGATCGCGCCCATCTTCTGCAGGACGCAGATCAGGTCGATGATCTCCGGCTCCACCGCGGCGTTGCGCAGCTCGGTGACGCCCTCGGCCATCACGGCGGTCAGCAGCACCTGCTCGGTGGCGCCGACGCTGGGGTAGGGCAGCGCGAACTTCGTGCCGTGCAGTCCGTTCGGCGCGGACAGGTGCAGCCCCTCGGGGGTCTTGTCGACCGTGGCGCCGAACTCGCGCAGCGCCTGGAGGTGGAAGTCGATCGGCCGCGGGCCGATGTGGCAGCCGCCCAGGTCGGGGATGAAGGCGTGGCCGAGCCGGTGCAGCAGCGGCCCGCAGAACAGGATCGGGATCCGGCTGGAGCCGGCGTGCACGTTGATCTGGTCGGTGCTGGCGCTCTCCACGTTCGCCGGGTCGAAGACCAGCTCGCCGTCCTCGTCGCCGTCGGTCACCTTGACCCCGTGCAGGCCGAGCAGGCCGCGGACGACCTCGACGTCACGGATCTTCGGCACGTCGAACAGGCGGCTCGGACTGTCGCCCAGCAGCGCGGCGACCATCGCCTTGGAAACCAGGTTCTTCGCGCCGCGCACGCGGATCCGCCCTTCCAGCGGAGTGCCTCCGTGTACGACCAGGACGTCGTCGGTCAACGCAACCTCCAGCGGTCGGTGCTGTAGATGGTGGGGCTCACGATGTCATCGCTACCCGGAACGCGGACGGGTCGAAACGGGCCGCGTGCGTCGTCGCCCCGGCAGCATAGCCCTCAGTGATGAAAATGGACCCGGTCACTTCGCCCCTGGGGGCATTTTTCGGTGATCCGACCCAATTCCGTAAAAGGGCGACTACCGATAGTGATCAACGGGTGCCGGGCGGCGGGGTGTCCGCACCGGGCAGGGCGAGCATCTGGTCCAGCGCCACCCGGGCGTGGTGCGCGGTGTCCGGGTCGACGGTGATCTGGTTGACCACCCGACCGGCGACCAGCTCCTCCAGCGCCCAGACCAGGTGCGGCAGGTCGATCCGGTTCATCGTCGAGCAGTAGCAGACCGCCCGGTCGAGGAACATGATCTGCTTGTCCGGGTGGGCCAGCGCCAGCCGGCGGACCAGGTTCAGCTCGGTGCCGACCGCCCACGCCGAGCCGGCCGGGGCCGCCTCGATGGTCTTGATGATGTACTCCGTCGAGCCGACGTGGTCGGCCGCGGTGACCACCTCGTGCCGGCACTCCGGGTGGACCAGCACGTTGACCCCGGGTACCCGCTCCCGGACGTCGTTGACGCTGTCCAGGGTGAAGCGGCCGTGCACCGAGCAGTGCCCGCGCCACAGGATCATCTTGGCGTCCCGCAGCTGCTCCGGGGTGAGCCCGCCGCTCGGCTTGTGCGGGTCGTAGAGCACGCAGTCGTCCAGCGAGAAGCCCATCTCCAGCACGGCCGTGTTGCGGCCCAGGTGCTGGTCGGGCAGGAAGAGCACCTTCGAACCCTGCTGGAAGGCCCAGTCCAGGGCCCGCTTGGCGTTGGACGAGGTGCAGACCACGCCGCCGTTACGGCCGACGAAGCCCTTGATGTCCGCCGAGGAGTTCATGTACGTGACCGGGACGGTCTGCTCCGCGATGCCCAGTTCGGTGAGCACGTCCCAGGCCGTCTCGACCTGCGACAGCACCGCCATGTCGGCCATCGAGCAGCCGGCTGCCAGGTCGGGCAGGACCACCTGCTGCGCGTCCGAGGTGAGGATGTCGGCGCTCTCGGCCATGAAGTGCACGCCGCAGAAGACGATGTACTCCGCCTCCGGGCGGGCGGCCGCCTCGCGGGCCAGCTTGAACGAGTCGCCGGTCACGTCGGCGAACTGGATCACCTCGTCGCGCTGGTAGTGGTGGCCCAGCACGAACACCTTGCTGCCCAGCTTCGCCTTCGCCGCCGCCGCCCGGGCCACCAGGTCCGGGTCGCTGGGCGCCGGCAGATCGCCCGGACACTCGACGCCACGCTCGGTGGCGGGGTCGCTGCCCCGGCCGAGCAGCAGCAGCGCCGTGGCGGTGTTGGAGGGTTCTACCCAGGTCGAAGTCACGTACCCCATGGTCCCACAGCGTGGCCTCGGCGCGGCCTCCGCCGGTGTGGGCTGCCACACTGCTCGGCATGCGCGTGCTGCTCTGTCCGGACAAGTTCGCCGGCACGCTGCCGGCCCCCGAGGTCGCCGCCGCGGTGGCGGCCGGCTGGCGCGAGGTGGCCGAGGCCGACGAGCTGCTGATCAGGCCGCTGGCCGACGGCGGTCCCGGCTTCCTCGACGTGCTCGCCGACGCCCTGGACGGGCGGCGGGTGCCGGTGCCGACCGTCGACCCGCTGGGCCGTCCGGCGGCCGGTGAGATCCTGCTCACCGACGGCGGGTCGACCGCCTGGCTGGAGAGCGCCCAGGCGTGCGGCCTGCACCTGCTCACCGCCGATGAGCGGGACCCGAAGGCCACCACCTCGTACGGGCTGGGGTTGCTGGTGGCCGCCGCGGTGGAGGCCGGCGCGCAGACGGTGATCATCGGGCTGGGCGGTTCCGGCACCAACGACGCCGGCGCCGGGATGCTCACCGCGCTCGGCGTCACCCCGCTCGACGAGGCCGGGCTGGCCCTGCCGTACGGGGGTGCCGGGCTGGCCGCCGTGGCCACCCTCGACGGCGCGCCCCGGCTGCGCGGCGCCCGGCTGGTCGCCGCCACCGACGTGGACAACCCACTGCTCGGGCTGCACGGGGCCAGCAACGTGTTCGGCCCGCAGAAGGGCGCCGACCGGGCCGACGTGCTGCTGCTCGACACCGCGCTGGAGCGCTTCGCCGCCGTACTGGAGCGGGACCTGCCCGGCTGCCCGCCGCAGCTCGGCGCGTTGCCCGGTGGTGGGGCGGCCGGCGGCCTCGGCGCGGCGATCCTCGCCCTGGGCGGCCGGTGCGAATCGGGCATCGGCCTGGTCACCCGGGCCACCGGCCTGGACGTCGCGTTGGACGGGGTCGACCTGGTGATCACCGGGGAGGGCTCGTTCGACCACCAGTCGCTGCGCGGCAAGGTGGTCGCCGGGGTGGCCGGCGCGGCCCGGGACCGGGGCCTGCCCTGCGTGGTGCTCGCCGGCCAGGTCAGCACCGGCCGCCGGGAGGCCGCCGCGGCCGGGGTGACCGACGCGTACAGCCTGGTGGAGCACTTCGGCGGCGAGGAACGCGGTGGCCTGGCCGCCGCGCTGAGCCGGCCCGCCGAGGGGCTGCGCGAGCTCGGCGCCCGGCTGGCCCGGCAGTGGAGCCGCTGACCGGGCGCGACCGGAGCCCGACCGGGGGTCACCGGAGCCGGTGACCAGGGTGTGACCGGCGCCGCGCGGGGAAGGCCCGAGGTCACACCGCCGGGTGACCCGGCCTGCGGCGGCCTACAATCAAAAACTGGACCACTGTGGGAATCGCTGACCGGCGGGTGACGTTGGTCGGGACGACCACACCGAACGCGCGCAGGGAGAATTCCACGTGACCACGCCAGCGCAGACCGAGTCGACCGAGGCCAAGGCCCCTACTTCCGTCGTCCTCACCGACGTCGCGGCGCAGAAGGTCAAGGCCCTGATCGAGCAGGAGGGCCGCGACGACCTGCGGCTCCGGGTCGCGGTGCAGCCGGGCGGCTGCTCCGGCCTGCGGTACCAGCTCTTCTTCGACGAGCGCTCCCTCGACGGTGACATCGTCACCGACTACGACGGTGTCGAGGTCGTCGTCGACCGGATGAGCGCCCCCTACCTGGCCGGCGCCACCATCGACTTCGCCGACCGGATCGACGCCCAGGGCTTCACCATCGACAACCCCAACGCGGGCAGCTCCTGCGCCTGCGGCGACTCGTTCAGCTGAGTCGACTCCGAGCACCGACGGCGGGGCCGTCCCGGAAGGGGCGGCCCCGCCGTCGTCTGCGGGGCGGTCGGCGGGCGGGGGCGTTCAACCGTGCGACCGCCGCCCGGCGCCCGCCGACGGCGGTACGCCTGATGGGCCACGGTGGCGTCACCTGGCCGTAGCCGATGTGCAACCGTGCGGTCGCCCGGCCTTGCGGCGGCCGGTAGGCTGACCCGCGCCCTGCTCCCGACCCTGAGGGTTGACATGAAGATCGCGGTGACCGGCTCGATCGCCACCGACCACCTGATGAGCTTCCCCGGCCGCTTCGCCGACCAGCTCATCGCCGACCAGCTGCACAAGGTGTCCCTCTCCTTCCTGGTGGACGACCTGGTGCTGCGCCGGGGCGGGGTGGCCGCCAACATCGCCTTCGGCATGGGTCAGCTCGGCCTGCGTCCGGTGCTGCTGGGCGCGGTCGGGGCGGACTTCGCCGACTACCGCTCGTGGCTCGAGCGGCACAACGTCGACTGCGACTCGGTGCACATCAGCGAGGTGGCGCACACCGCCCGCTTCGTCTGCACCACCGACACCGACATGTGCCAGATCGCGTCCTTCTACGCCGGGGCGATGAGCGAGGCGCGCAACATCGAACTGGCTCCGGTCGCCGACCGCCTCGGCGGGCTCGACCTGGTCCTGGTCGGCGCCAACGACCCGGAGGCGATGCTGCGGCACTCGGCCGAGTGCCGGGAGCGCGGCTTCCCGTTCGCCGCCGACCCGTCCCAGCAGCTGGCCCGGATGCCGGGTGAGGACGTCATCGCGCTGATCGACGGCGCCGACTACCTGATGACCAACGACTACGAGAAGTCGTTGCTGCAGAGCAAGGCCGGCCTGAGCGACGAGCAGCTGCTCGACCGGGTCAAGATCCGGGTCACCACGCTGGGCAAGCACGGCGTGGAGATCGCCGGGCGGGGCATCGACCCGATCCACGTGCCGATCGCCCGGGAGACCCAGGCGGTCGACCCGACCGGCGTCGGCGACGGCTTCCGCGCCGGCTTCTTCACCGCGCTCTCCTGGGGCCTCGGCCTGGAGCGGGCCGCCCAGGTGGGCTCCCTGCTGGCCACCCTGGTGCTGGAGACCGTCGGCACCCAGGAGTACCAGGTCCGGCGCGACCTGTTCGTCAAGCGGCTCGCCGAGTCGTACGGCGACGTCGCCGCCGACGAGGTGCGCCCCCACCTGCTGCCCTGACCGGGCCGCCGCCGTCGAGCACGCGGTCGTGGTGGGCGTACGACGCCCGCCCCGGCCGCGTGCCGCGTTCCGGGGTCAGTGCTGGCGGCGCACGTCGTAGGCGGGGCCGTCGTCGCCGGTGACCTTGCCGAGGAACTCGTGACCGCGCATCCGGCACCAGGCCGGGATGTCCACCGCCGCCGCCGGGTCGTCGGCCAGCACCCGGACCACGGTGCCCACCGGCAGCTCGGGCAGCCGGCGGGCGACCGCGATCACCGGCAGCGGGCAGCGCTGCCCGCGACAGTCGAGTACCTCCCGGGGCGCCGTCACAGCCCCACCACCCCCGCCTCGGCCCGCAGGTCGGCGACGATCCCGGGCAGTTCGGTGAGGAACCGCTCCACGTCCGCCTCGGTCGTCTCCCGGTGCAGCGAGATCCGCACGTTGCCGTGCGAGAGCACGCCCATCGCCTCCAGCACGTGCGACGGGCGCAGCGTCGACGAGGTGCACGACGAACCGGACGAAACGGCGAACCCGCGCCGGTCCAGCGCGTGCAGCAGCGCCTCGCCGTCGACGTACAGGCAGGAGAAGGTGACCAGGTGCGGCAGCCGGTGGTCGGGATCACCCACCACCTCCACGTCCGGCACCTCGGCCGCCACCCGGGCCCGGATCCGGTCGACCAGGGGCGCCAGCCGGGCCGCCTCGGCCGCCGCGTCGGCCGCCACCGCGCGCAGGCTCGCCGCCGCCGCCACCACCGCCGGCAGGTTCAGCGCGCCCGGCGTACGGCCGGACTCCCGCTCGTCGGCCGGCCAGGGCGACTCCCAGCGGGTGCCCTTGCGCACCACCAGCAGCCCCACCCCGGCCGGCCCGCCCCATTTGTGCGCGCTGAACCTGCCGGCGGTGGTG
>NZ_QGSW01000142.1:0-13579 GCF_003176715.1 Micromonospora sp. S4605 | reverse complement strand
TGCTCCCACCCGCCCCGGCACCACCCGGGTCAGGCTGCCCTCAGCTCCATCCCCTCGCTGCGACAAGGCAGACGGCGAAGGTCTCTCACCTCCACTCGAAACACAGCGCCTCACGGCGCACGAAGCCGACGTGCCACCGGTCGGCGGTGGTGGTCCATGAGCTGGCCTGCTCGTCGTAGACCCAGCGGGCCTTGCCCCGGCGGACCTCATCGATGCCCAACACCACGACCGGTTCCGGCTCGGCCGGAAGCACCCTGGCCGCGTGGGCGGTGAACGCGGCGGCGACGACCGGCCACGAGATGCCGTGGTCGCGGGCGGCCTGCACGATCGTACGGCCGGCGTCGGCGACCGCCGCCCCGGCCGTCTCACGCAGCCGACGAGTCAGCCGGGAACGGGCGGGTACCTGGGCGACCTGCTCAGTGAATGACTTGCGCGGGCAGGCAGCCGTCGGGCAGTACCAGCGTCGTTTCCGCCAGCGCAGCCGCACCGGCCGGCCACCCACCGGCAAATCCCGCGGTCGAGTTGTGGCCCACTGCTTCACCCGAACCGCCCGCTGCCCGCACTCCGGGCAGCATCGTGCCTGCTCATCGCTGGTGGACACGTCCACCAGCGGGACGCCGCCGGCGTCCAGTTCGACCCGCTCCACCACCAGGCCGTCCAGGCCCAGCAGCCGGCTCGTATCGTTGACCATGCTCGCAGCTCTTCAATTGTGACCATCCGAACTCGACACTCAGATGATCACCAAGAGCTGCGAGCCCTCACGCTCGGGGCTGCTCCAGCCACGAACCCCGCTTAACTTCGAACAGCCCCTATCGGTGGTCTAGCGCCTGCGCCTGCTTCACGACGGGTTGCCGTTGGATACAGAGGTTGAATGGTCAGGGTTACGGGGGTTCTGCGTCGAGGGTCAGGCCGGTGTGGGTGAGGAAGCTGGTCAGGAGGTCGGGGCGGTACTGGATGCGCTTGAGCCGGTTCTTCACCACGGCGGCGAGGTGGTCGACGCCGGTCACGGCGAGGTTGCCGAGGCTGCGTTTGACGTGTGACCAGACGCCTTCGGTCGGGTTGAGGTCGGGGGCGTAGGCGGGTAGCTGGATCACGTGGAGCCAGTCGCGGTTCGCGACGAGTTCACGCATGGCGGCGCTGACGTGGGTGTTGAGGTTGTCCCAGATCAGCACGATCGGTGCTTTGAGGTACTGGTGAGCGGCATCCAGCAGGGCGGCGTAGTCGGTCTCGGCGAAGCTGCGCCGTTCACTCTTGCGGGGCCGGTGGATTTTGACCCGGTACAGCAGGCGTGTGCGGTGTCCGGGTTTGACGCAGACCAGGCCGGCCACCGAGATGCGGCCGGAACCCTTGCCGGACACCGGGATCACCGGTGTGCGGCCGCGGGGCGCCCAGGTCCGGGCCTTGGGCGGCCGAAGCGTGTGACCTGCCTCGTCCTGGAAGCAGATCCACGCCCCACGCTCGGCCGCCACTATTTTGCCTGCGGCCACACCTCCCGCCGCCAGGTCGCGATCGCCGCCTCGTCGCGTTCGACCGGTCGATGCTTGGGCACCTGCGGGCTGAACCCGATGCGGTGCAACAACAACGACACCCCGCGCAGGGTGTACCGCTGCCGGAACAGCCGGACGATCAGCTCCGCCACCCGGGCCAGGGTCCAACGCTGATCCTCGACCCAGCCGTGCGCGGCGGGACCCTCCGCAAGCGCGGCCGCGAGGGCATCGAGCTGGGCGTCGGACAACCGGCAACCGCTACCGGACGGACCTTTCGAGGCCAGCCCGGCCGTACCGCCGGCCAGCCACCGCCGTCGCCACACATACACCGCGTTGCGCGACACCCGAAGCCGAACGGCGATCTCCGAGACCGGCACGTCCCGCGTGAACATCTCCGCCGCCTGCAACCGGACCGCCTCGCGTCGGGCCCGGCCCTCGGCCGTCAGCCCACCACCATCGGGATAGCGCACCCCAATCACATACGCCACCCATCGACCGCGATCACGTCGACACGCCGCACCCCACCAGCTCTAACCCTGACAATTCAAGCTCTGTAGCGTCCCCAGGCTGTGGGGGATCATCGCGCTGTGCGCCGACTGCGAGGCGACGGCCAACCTTTGATCTTGGTGATGTGCGCGGTGTGTGCTCTCCAGCCGGTGTCACCCCGGGTCAACCGGTGCCGGTTCGGGTCAACCGGTACCAAGGTGCATGATCGCCAGCTCGCCCGTGTGATCCACGTGTGGTCATCGGCTGGGCCGATCGGCCGGGGCAATGCAGGCCAACGCGGGCCACTCCCTGCCATCCCGGGTCAGCCCGCAGGTCGCTAGACTGGGCGCTCGCGCCCTCGTAGCTCAGGGGATAGAGCAACGGTTTCCTAAGACGACGCTCTATCTGTACCCATAGCTGGATGACCTGCGGGTTTCTATTCTGTTTTCACCTTAGTGGGTCGCACGCGCCCGTCGCTGTGCTCGCTTGCTGAAGATCAGAAGAACAGGCGTAAGTCCTGCTCAGGCCCTTGTTCGGCCGGTTCGACGCGTCCTTGCGGGATCCGGTGAAGTTGCCGTGCCGCGTCAGTTACGGTGCCGCGAGAGCGCGGGTCAGCAGCGTGGTGAGTTTGGCTGCGCGTGCCGGGTGGTAATGGCTGACCCAGAGAACTCGTCCGATGAGGTATTGAGCGAAGTCGGGGTGGCCGGTCCGGTTCTGCGCGGTGAGGCCGGTGTGGGCGGCGTTGTGGAGGATGGCGCGGAGCTGGTCGTATTCGTCGCGGGGTGCGGCGGGGTGTTGGTTGACGACGAGTCCGGCGAGGAGTTGCCGGTCGGCGCGCCCGCGGATGCGGGTCTTACCTGTGTGGACCTGGAAGCCCTCGTCGCGGGCGATGTCGGTGACGGCGGTGAGTAGGTCGTCGATGCGGCGGATGGTGAGGTGGCCGGAGAAGGCGAGGTCGTCGGCGTACCGGGTGTAGGTGGTCTCGAAGGCGTCGGCGAGGCCGGTGAGGCGTCGGTCGAGTCGGTAGGCGCACAAGTTGGCTAGAGCGGGCGAGGTCGGCGCGCCTTGGGGCAGGTGACCGGTGCGGAGCCCGGTGAGCCGGGCCGCCCGGTGCGGCAGGTCGGTGGGTGCGCGGCGGAGGACTGGGAGCGGGGTGCGGTTGGTGCACAGTCCGGTGAGGGTGTGGGCGACGGGTTCGGGGTAGCCGGCGGTGCGGAACAGGCCATGAACGCGGGTGGCGGGGATGTGGGTGAAGAAGGCGAGCAGGTCGACCCGGACCACGACCGCCTGCGCGGCGTGGGCGGCGGCGAACGTGTGCGCGGCGCGGCCGGGTACGAAGCCGTGGGCGGCGGGGTGGACCGGGATGGGGCCGAGGACCTCGGCGAGGAGCCGGCGTTGCAGCGCGCGGAGCCGGGACTTGGGTGCCTCGATCAGCCGGCCGCCCTCGGTCCACCGGTAGTGGTAGTGGTGCAGGCGGTGGGCGGTGGCGCGGCGGTTCATGGCGCGTCGGTCGGCGTACCAGTCGAGGTGTTCGATGCTCAGGTCGAGCATCGCGGCCAGGTCGCCGACGGTGTCGATGACCGGCGTGTGCCAGGGCCGGCGGACCGTGCGGGTCGGCGTCACGGGCCGCGCCCGGATGACGATCGGCCGCTGGTGCTGGCGGGCGGTGGCGGCTGCCGCGCGCAGCGGGTCGAGGGTGCTCAGGAACTCCGCCAGCTCGCGTGGCCGGTCGGTGGGTGGGCGTGGGTAGGCGACCAGCACCGCGTCGGCGACCGGCCACAGCCATCGCCGCCGGACCCCGAGGACGAGCCCACCCTGGTCGACGAGATCGCCACGGCGCCAGCTCTCGCCGGCGAGGAACGCATCGGCGAGCGCGGTGGCGAGGGCGTGAATGGTGGTCACGATCGGGCCGGTGGTGGCAGCGTGTCCCGACGATGCCCGGTCGTGCGGGTGCACAGGCTCGCGGAGCGTGCCGACGCACCTGTGGTGTGGTGCCGAGGTGAGTGTCGCGTCCCCGGGGTTGCCCCGGAGAGACCGTGGCCGGTCCCCACGTGGGGGAGCGGCCTGGTCAGCTCGGGACACGCTGCCATGGGAGCAGCGTAGAGAACGGAGACCGTCATCGGTGTCCGCGATGCGTGTGGCGCGGCGCAGAGAACCGTTTGGTCGAGGGATGCGTCCTAACCTTGCGTGATGGACGTGGACGACGAGGAGTTGTTGCGCCTCGTCGGGAAGGGTGACCGCGGGGCGTTCGACGCGCTGTATGCGCGTAACGCGCCGTGGTTGGTGCTGCGTCTGCGCCGTCGGTGTCGGGATCCGGAGTTGGTCCGGGAGGTGGTGCAGGAGACGTTCCTGACGGTATGGCGGGCCGCGGCCGGCTACCGCGGGGACGGCGCGGCGGTGGGCTGGCTGTGGTCGGTGGCCGCCGGTCGGCTGATCGACGCGCGGCGTCGCGCGTTGGTCCGTCCGCAGAGTGTGGGAGCGCCGGGCGAGGACGTGTTGGCGTGGTCTCCGTCGGCGGAGGACGAGGTCTTGGCCGGTGCGTACGACGCCGAGTTGGAGCGTGCGCTGCACCGGTTGGCTCCGGAGTTGCGGGCGGTGTTGCAGGCGACGGTGCTGGACGGCCTGACGGTGCGGGAGGCCGCGGTGTTGCTGGGCGTGCCGGAGGGCACGGTGAAGACCCGGGCGATGCGGGCGCGCCGCGAGTTGCGGGAGGCCCTGTCGTGACCGGGTTCCACGTCGACGCCGGGGTGTTGGCGGCGTACGCCGAAGGCGACCTCGCTGACGTGGACGCGTGGTCGGTGGAGGCGCACCTCGACCGCTGTGTGGCCTGCCGGACCAGCATCGCATCGGACGCGTCGACGGCTTCGGTGGTGGAGGCGGTCGCGGTGGCGCTGGGCAGCCGGTTGCCGGCGCAGGGGCGGGTGCGGCGGGCGACCGGGTGGCGGCGTATGCGGATGTTGGTGGGTGCGGGGCCTGCGGCGCGGGCGGCGTGGGTGTTGTCGGTGGCCGTCACCGGGGTGCTCACCGCGGGGTTGGAGTTCAGTCCGACGGTGGTCCCGCCGTGGTTGCTCCTGCTGGTCGCGCCTGCGCTGCCCGTTGTCGGTACGGCCCTGTCGTACGGGCCGCGGACCGATCCGTTGCACGAGCTGGTGGCGGGGACACCGCAGGGCGGCCTGCGGATCGTGCTGTGGCGCACGCTTGCCGTGCTCGCGGTCGCGGCGCCCGTCGCGGTCCTGGCCGGCGCGGTGACGGGCATCGGTACGCCGGGGTTGTGGCTGCTTCCCTGTGTCGCGTTGACCGTGCTGACGTTGGCGCTCGGCTCGCTGGTCGAGCCCGCGTACGCCGCGCTCGTGGTGTCGGGGGCGTGGGCGGTGGTGGTGCTGGCACCGCCGGTCGGCGGTGTGGCGGTTCTGGTGTCGAGCGGCTCGGGGTGGCTGGGCGTCACCGCGGTGGCCGCGGTGGTGGTGTATGTGCGTCGGGAACGGGTGGGAAGGCAACCGGCATGACGACGGTGAGCGTCGACGGCCTGCGGGTCAGCTATGGGAAGCGAGTCGTCTTCGACGACCTGGACCTCGAGCTGGGGGTGGGCGTGCACGGGTTGCTCGGCCCGAACGGCGCCGGCAAGACCACCCTGATGCGGGTCCTGGCCACGGTGCTGCGACCCGGCCGGGGGGATATCCGACTGCTGGGCCACCGCATTGGCGACCCGGCGGCGTTGCGGCAGGCGCGCCGCCAGTTGGGCTACCTGCCTCAGACGTTCGGGTTCTACCCGCGCTTCACCGTGCGCGAGTTCGTCGAGTACTTCGCCTGGCTGAAGGAAATGCCGCCGGCGCGGATTCCGCTGGCGGTGGACAGGGCGATCGAGCGGGTCGGCCTGCTGGAGCGCGCCGACGACCGGATGAAGCACCTCTCCGGCGGGATGCTGCGCCGCGCCGGCATCGCCCAGGCCATCGTGAACGACCCTCGGCTGCTGTTGGTGGACGAGCCGACCGCCGGCTTGGACCCGGAGCAGCGGGTGCAGTTCCGGGCGCTGCTGCGGGAGCTGGGCCTGGATGCCGTGGTCCTGGTCAGCACTCACCTGGTGGAGGACGTCGTGGCGGCGTGCACCTGGGTGAACCTGGTCGACGGCGGCCGGCTGGTCTTCACCGGCCTGCCCGATGAGCTGATCGCCGCCGGTGGGGACGGCGACAGCGGCGACTCCCCGATCGAGCGCGGCTACCTGGCGGTGCTGCGCGGCGCGCGGACGGCACCGCGGTGAGGCGCGCGCTGAGGGTGGAGCTACGCCGGGGTACGGCGCCCTTAGCCGCGGTGGCGATGTTCGGCGCCGGGGTGTGGATGCTCGCCGTGCACCCGGACGACTGGGGCGGCCGGTGGGCGGGTCTCGCCAACTACCTGCGGATGTCGATGCTGATCCTGTTCGCCCTCATGATCGCGGCCGGCGCGTGGCAGTCCGGCAGGGAACGGCGGCGCGACATCGACGAGCTGATCGCCTCCACCCCACGCCCGGGCTGGCAACCGCTGGTGGTTGCCTGGCTCGCCGTGACCGTGGCCGGTGTCGCCGGCCTGCTGGTCGCGTTCGCCGGAGCCGGGGTGCTGGTCGTCCGGGTGGCGACGTACGCCGGTGGAGGCTGGTGGTGGACTCTGATCGTCGGTGTCCTCGCCCTGGCCGCCGCCGCCGCGGTCGGCGTCCTCGTGGGCCGGCTCGTTCCGCTGCGGGTGGCGGCCCCGATCGCCGGCCTCGCCACCTACCTGGTCCTGGCCATCATCACCTACTGGGACGGCACGCCCGCCGCGTGGCTCTCACCGGTCTACGGGGGCTGGGCGGTGTATTCACAAGTCCCCGGACGGGTCACCGCGTTGCAGGCAGCCTGGTTGGTGGCCCTGACGGTCCTGCTGCTCGCCGCCGCCGCACGGCAGCGGCGAGCCGCCCTGCTGGCCGGGGGACTTGCCGTCGCCGTCGCCGTGCCGATCACGACGGGGCCGGGCACCCACCGCCTCCCGGCCGACCCGGCCGCGGTCGAGTTGGTGTGTACGAGCAGCGGCCCGCAGGTGTGCCTGTCCAGGATCAACGCGTTCCTGATCAACGACGTCACCAAGGTTGCGCAGCCGATCCTTGGACGTCTCGACGGGATACCCGGAGCTCCGCGGCGGGCGGTCGACCAGGCCGCCCAGCCGGCCGGCCAGTCCATCGAACGGGACGACGGTACGGTCTGGCTCAACCTCGACCACCAGTCCACCGCGCTGGGCGGCCTGGCCAGCCGGAAGAGCCTGCGGGCGGACTTCCGGCAGGTGACCCGAGCCAGATGTGAGGACCCGTCCGGGGCACGCAGCATCGACCAGCGGGTCTACCGGACCGACACCCTGGCCACCGACTGGATGCTCGACGAGGCAGCCACCCCGGACAACGTGTCCCTCACCAGGCTCCGCGCACTACCGGAGGCGGCGCAGCGTTCCTGGTTCGCCGCCTACCTCGACGCCGCCCACCGATGCGACATCCCGGCGCTGATCCGGCTCGGCGAGCAGTCGTGACCGGCCGGCTGCTCACGCTTCATCTGCGCTTCCGGGGCGCGCCCATGTTCGTGGCCGGTGTCGGCGTCATCACGCTGCTGGCCTGGGCCGCCGGAACATGGCTCGCCGGCAGGCCCTACTTCGACGGACCCGCTGCCCGCGTCCCCGTTGTCGCGCTCGCACCGCTGCTGGCCGCACTCTTGCTCGGGCCCACCCTCTCAGGCGCCGACGAGGACCTCGAACGCAGCACACCCCTGCCGTGGCGGGTCTGGCGAGCCGGCCACCTACTCGTCGCCGTCTTCGTCACCGCCGCGGCGCTCAGCCTGGCCGGACTGCGAGCACCCGACACGTACGGTGCACACGCGCTGGTGCGAAATGCTCTCGGTTGTATCGGACTGGTCGCCGGCGGCGCAGTGCTGCTCGGCGCGCGACTGGCGTGGCTGTCCGCCTTCGTCTACGTGTGCGCCGTCTACGCCGCCGCTCCGCGTCAGACCGGCACTGTCATTGCGGCTTGGGCTTGGCCGATTCAGCCCTCCACCATCACCGCATCCTGGTTGACCGCAGCCACGATCTTCGCGCTCGGTGCGGCGGGATACGTGCACGGCGGGTCTCGCGCCCCGGCCGTCCGCCGCTTTCGTTCGACGAGAGGTGCGCCGTGATCTGCAACAGAGTCGGCGTAAGCGGCCATAGTGTGGTGTGAGGCATCAGGTACGACCATCGGACGAGGAGCTGTGGTCCTCGATCGCCGCCGGTGACGAGACGGCGTTCGGTCGGCTCTTCGACCGGTACTCCCGTCCGGTCTACAACCACGCTTTCCGGCTGACCGGCTCGTGGTCGACGGCCCAGGACGTCACCCAGGCGACGTTCCTCGTCGCGTGGCGCCGTCGCCACGACGCCCGACTCGTGGATGGCTCGACGCTGCCGTGGCTGCTGGTCGTCGCCACGAACGCGGCCCGCTCCGAATGGCGGTCGGCTCGTCGGTGGCTGGCGCTGATCCGGCGCCTGCCGGCGGAGCGGTACGCCGATGGTGACCTCGCGGACGAGGTTTCCGGGCGGCTGGACGACGAGCGGCGGATGGCTGAGGTCCTCGCGGTGGTCCGCCGGTTGCCGCCGGCCGAGCGGGAGGCGGTGGCGTTGTGCTTGTGGTCCGGCGTGTCGTACCCGGACGCGGCGGCCGTGTTGGGCATCAGCGAGGTGGCGGTGCGGTCCCGGGTCAGTCGGGCCCGCAGCCGCCTGGCGCGGCTGCTGCCCGAGGGGATCCAGGAGGGGAAGTGGTGAACGACATTCTCGACCTGCCCGCGGAGCGGGATCTGCCGCCGGAGGCGGCGCGCGCGATGCGGGCCCGGATTCTCGGCTTCGTGAGCTCGCCTCCCGCGCGTACCCCACGACTGCGGATCGCTATGGCTGCGGCGGTGCTGCTGGCCGTGGCGTCCGGGGCCGCGGTGGTGGTGTGGGACCGGCCGGAGCGATCGACCGTGCAGTTGCTGGCCATGGGGGCCGGTGAGCTGTCGCCGACGCTGCGGGACGCGGCCGAGCGGTGCCTGCAGTGGAACTCCCCGCAACGGCAGACCCGGCCGAACCCGGGCGAGCAACCCGTCCCGGTGTCCCTGGACGACCTGGCGGTGGCTATCGAGCGGGATAACCGCGCCCTGGTGTTGTTCATGAACGACGTCGGCTATGCCACCTGCGACGTGGAGTGGGCGGGAACGCCCCGGGAGTCCGGCGGAGGCGCCACCGAGCCGTGGCCGTACGGTGCCTGGCTGCCCGGGCCGGTGCAGCGGCTGCTGCTGACCTCCACCGAGCACGACGGTGGGGACGTCAGCGTCAGCGGCCGGGTCAGCAGCCGCGTCCACCGGCTCGTACTCGACCACGGCGACGGCCACACCACCACAGCACGACTTTCCGAAGGCGCGTTCGGCCTGATGACCAGCGACGCCCGACTCAAGGCCAGCAACACCCCTGAACTGGTCAGCTCCGACGCCCACGGGACGGAGATCGACAGGCGTCCGCTGTTCCAGGCCGAAGACCAACTCGAGCACTGCTACGCGGGCCCAGACGGGAAGCGGATCTACGGCAAACCGACCAGCGACTGCCGTCCTGCCGAGAAGTGGGGGCGTCAGCCATGATCGGAGGCTGACCGCTGCCCGGGGCATGGGTCGTCACTCGCGGGCCAGCCCCGGTGGCAGCGCGTCCTCGCCGGGTCGGACCTGGCGGGCATTGGCCACGGGGTCGCGTTGGAGGGCGTGGATCACGGGCCTCGGGCCGCCGACGCAGGTCCAGGTGTCGTCCCAGAGCGCGGAGACCAGCCATGACCGGTCGGCGGGGAAGAACAGGTCCGGCAGCGCGCCGTGCGGGTGGCGGATATGACCACCGGTCCGCCAGGTGAGGGCTTGGTCGGGGCCAGCCTCGACCAGCACGTACGGCCAGTTCCAGTAAAGGAACACCCTCGGGGCGTGGGGGAAGACGACGTCGTGTGCGCCGGTGTCGAGGTAGGCCAGCCACCACGGCTGGTCCGGAGTGTGTGTGATGAGGTCTTCGACCAGGGCCTGCTCGTAGGCGGCGGCGGTGACGTCGTCGGCCTGGTACGTGGTGGCGTAGGCGTCGAAGACCGGCGGGATCGCGGTGGTGATCGAGACGCCGGCAGTGGTGTGACCGGCGATCCAGCTCACGTCGGCGGCGGCGCCGATGCGCCAGTCCCGCCCGTCCTTGTTGACCTGCACACCGCTATTCAAGTCGCTGCAGCGACGGTTGGCGTGGGAAGCAGGCTGGTCGCGAAACGGCGGCCGGCGACCAGCCGTCATGGGCCACGATGCCGTACGCCTGCCCCGCGCTCGGTGGAGCGCTGATGCTCCGCAACAGCAGGTCGATGCCGACAACGAGTCCGACGAGTTGGGCGATGACGAAGCCGGGGAAGAGGTGGGGGCGATGCCGACGAAAGGGTGTCGGTGAACGTCCGGCCGATCGACACCGCCGGGTTGGAAACGAGGCCGAGGAGGTGAACCAGTAGGCGGCGCCGATGTAGGCGCCGTCGAGGATCAACTCGATGTAGAGGCGGGGGGCCTGGACAGCCTCGGCGTGTCTGCAACACGACCCAAGGTAGGTGGCGGGCAGATGTTGTCGCACCTGCGCAGTAGCATGGCCCCTCGCTGCTGACCGCTTCGAGCCGAAAGAGGACATGGATGTTCATCTCCGCGGTCTACATCCGCTTTTTCCGCTCGTTCAACTTCGACTATCTCCGCAAGGCGCACCGCGAGTTCGCCCCGGACCCGTGGGATGTGCTGGAGCCGGACGGGCTGCAGTATCCGTTCGTCAAGGTGCCGCTCGAGCGGGACGTGACCACCGTGGTGGGCGCGAACGAGTCAGGCAAGAGCCAGTTGCTGTCGGCGATCAAGCACGGACTGACCGGGAAAGGCATACAGCGGGGCGACTTCTGCCGCTACTCCCAGTTCTTCGCGGTAAACAGGGCCATGGCGTTCCCAGACTTTGGGCTTGAGTTCAAACAGCTGGACCTCAACGATCTCGAGATGCTGGGGAAGGCATGCAGGGCGAAGCTCGACGATGACACCGAGGGCTTCTCGATGTTCCGCGTCGGTGGGAAGGACCCAGTCGTCTATGTCCGGCAGGGCGAGGACTGGACCAAGTATCCCATCAAGGACAAGAAGGCCCTCGACGCGCTCATGCCGCAGTGGTTCGAGATTGACGCAACAATCGCGCTGCCGCAGAGCGTGCCGATCAAATACCTGGCGGCGGCCGAGCGATCACTGCAGACGAGTCCTCGCAAGACCCGCTTGGGCTTGGTGAACACAATCCTCGAGAACGCACAGTCGTGGTTCGGCTCGGCCGAGGGCGTCACGGCGGCTACGCCGACGCTCCTGAGCACGTTCTCTAGCGCGAGCACCCAGAACGCCGAGCACGACAAGCAGCTCGCACTCGCAGACGACCTGTTACTCAAGGTCGCTCGGATCGATCGGACCGCCTTCCAGGAACTCCTCAACGCCGTTGAGGAGGGTAAGGACGGCTTCGCGAACGGGATTGTAGAGCGGATTAACCGCGGGCTCTCCGCCGCGCTGAACTTTCCGAAGTGGTGGTCTCAGGACTTGCACTTCCAGCTCTTGGTGACTCTACGCGACCAAGATTTGGTGTTCACCATCCGGGATCGGACCGGCACGGAGTACTCCGCAGACGAACGCAGTGGAGGTTTGAAGTACTTTCTCAGCTACTTCGTGCAGTACCTCGCCCACGAGCCACCCAAGTCGGGCGCTCGCGAGGTGCTGTTGATGGACGAACCGGACGCCTATCTGTCCAGCACTGGCCAGCAGGACCTGCTGCGCATCTTCGAGGACTTCGCCGATCCACAGGAACCAACCCGGTCCTCCTGCCAGGTCGTCTACGTCACACACTCCCCGTTCCTCATCGACAAGAACCACGGTGAGCGCATCCGCGTCTTGGAGAAGGGTGAAGGCGACGAGGGCACCCGCGTGGTGCGCAACGCTGCCCGCAATCACTACGAACCGCTGCGCTCGGCGTTCGGCGGGTTCGTGGCCGAGACCACCTTCATCAGCAACTGCAACTTGATGTTGGAGGGCATGTCCGACCAGGTCATGCTGGCCGGGATGTCCGCGCGGTTGCGCCGGCAAGAGATCCCATCGACGGACAGCCTCGACCTGAACACTGTGACGCTTGTGCCGGCCGGGTCCGCGCCGCACATTCCCTACCTGGTGTATCTCGCGAGGGGGCGCGACGTCGACCGGCCTGCCGTGATCGTCCTGCTCGACAGCGACACCTCCGGCGACCAGGCGGTGAAGTCGCTCAGGAAGGGCCCCAACGGTAAGCCTGTGATCGATGCGAAGTTCATCCTGCAGCTGGGTGAGCTCCCGACCGACGCTCTGGTCAGCCCCCGCCCTGGCGGCGTCGTCGCCATCGAAGACCTCATCCCACTTCCGATCGGCATCGCAGCGGTCAAGCGATACGCGGACGAGTTCCTCCCCCCGCTGGAGTCGGCCAAGCTGGGCACCCTCAAGCCCAAGGACGTGAGCTTCGAGGATTGCTCGGGCACCCACGAGGCGCTCGAGCGGGCAGCCAAGGCAAAGCTCGAGGGATTCCATCTGGATAAGGTCGGCTTCGCTCGCAGCGTCCTGGATGCGGTGCGGGAAGATGACACTCTCACCGGCGCGACCGAAGTCATGGACGCCAACTTCCGGGTCCTGTTCCGTGAACTCGGCCGCAGGCAGCGCCAAGCCATGCGACAGATCACCACGGAGAAGACGAGCTCCAAGATCAAGCGCATCAAGCGGTCATTCCTGCTGGATCAGCCCACCAACGCCAGCAAGGAACAGGGCTTGCTGCTCCTCGAGGACATCGAGGCCGCCTTGGACAACTCCGTCGACGCAGAGGCGCTGAAGAGCCAGATTCGGACGATGCGGCGCGACTTCGAGCTCGATGAAGACCCCACCGAGCCAATCAGCGACTTCGGTGCCTTCCGCGACGCGCTCGAGGCGCTGGCGTACCAAGAGGTCAACGAGGTTCAAGAGCCTTAACAACTCCTACTTCGAGCCGTATGTGCCAGCAGCTGGTGGCGCATGCGAGGAGGGCTCCATGAATGTCGTTGCTGATCTTCCAACGTTCGTGTCCTCGTACACAACAACGATCCCGCTTTCGCCGGGAGGGCATGCGATGTTCCTCGCCTGGCACGTAGTGCTGAACAGATCAATGGTTCGCTCGATCCCATCGCTAGATCGCAGCGAGACACGGTTGTGATGAGTACCGAGAATGGTCCAGACCTCGTGGCCTCTGGCGTCCGCGACATTGATCCACGCCAGGCGAGCTGCGATGGGCGGTTCCGAACTGGAAGCGCGGCTTCCTGGACATCATGCTGAGGTAACCGCAAACGAGCGGGCGAAAGACCTTGGGCTGAATCCGCGGGCGCTCTCCAGTTATCCGCATGCAATCTGCCCAGCCTGTCGTCAGTATCTAGCCTCGATGATTCGCGCCTGACGCCGGTTCCTTCCGCCCGGCAGGTCTGATCGCTGTTGATAGATGCGATTGTGGTTCCGGCATGGTGGCGGGCCGTCTGTCGCGGCGGCGGGCGTGGTCTCCTG
>NZ_QGSW01000204.1:0-13775 GCF_003176715.1 Micromonospora sp. S4605 | reverse complement strand
GGGCCGGTGAGCACCTCGCCGGACTCCTCCGGCGCGCCCTCCGGCCGGCCCTCGGGCTGCCGCTGCCGGGGCGCCGTCGGGGCGCCGGCCGGCCCAGCCTCGGCCGGCTCGCTCGGCTCGCTCGGCTCGCTCGGCTCGCTCGGCTCGGTCGGGGCGGTCGGGGCGGGCGGCGGGAGGTCGCGGCGTACCGGCCGCTCCACGGTGACGGCGGTGCGGGCCAGCCAGAGGTCGAGGACGGCCACCGCGGTCAGCGCCAGCGCCCAGCCGGCCGGGCCGGTGATCCGGTCGTACGCGAACAGCGGCAGCACCGGCTGGGCGGCGAGCACGGTGGCGAACCGCGGGGCGCGCAGTCCGGTCCAGTTGGCGTAGCCGAAGGCGACGCCGGCGGTGACCGCGAAGACCAGCCCGGCGAAGACCGCCCCCGAGGTGCCGCTGCCGCCGATCCGGTCGACGGCCCACAACGCGTACCCGGCCAGCGGCACCAGCAGCAGCCCCACCGCGGCGATGGTCTCGGCGGTGGAGGTGAGCCCCCGGCGGGCCAGCGCGGGCGGGGCGAGCAGCATCAGCACCGTGGCGAGCAGCAGGATGCCCAGCCGGCCCAGCGCGTCCATCGAACTGGTCGCCACCGCGGCGAAGACCACCGCGGCCACCCCGAGCAGCAGCGCGCCCAGACCGAGCGGGATGTTCTGCACCTCCCGGGAGGACGCCTCCGGCGGGTGCTCCGGGTCGTCGGCGTCGAGCCAGGTGGCGGTCGACAGCGGCGGCTCCGGGTCGTCCGGGCCGGGCGGCGGGGTGCCCTGCCGGGGTACCCGGGGTGGGGCGCCGGTGGTGGCGGTGGGCGGCCGGCGACCGGGCCGGCGGCGTAGCACCCGGCGGGGCCGGGTGGCCTGCTTGAGCCGTTCCTCACCGGCGTGCGCGAGGATGTCCCGCTGGAAGAGGGCGGCCTGCATCTTGGCGGCGATCTGCCGCTGTTCGCTGGCGATGGCGGCCTCGCGGGCCTTCATCTCCGCGATGGACCGCTCGATCTCCGCCAGGTGCTCGATCCACTGTGGCTGCTCGGCCCCGCAGTGCGGGCAGCGGACGGCCGGCTTGATCTCCCGGCCGCACGAGGAGCACTGAAAGGTCGCCACGACACCCCTCCACCCGCACTGTGGACTCCCACTGTCGCAGCATGCCCAATGGCGGCGCGGAATTCGACAGTTGACGGCGGGTCCGGGGCAAACCAAGTGACGCGGCCGGCCGCGGAGCACGCTCCGCGGCCGGCCGCCGGTGTCGAGGAGGGGGCCTTCAGGGGCGGCCCATGCCGCGGTACTCCCAGCCGGCCTGCGTCCACAGGGTGGAGTCGAGGCAGTTGCGGCCGTCGACGACCTTCCGGCCGGCGGCCAGTTCGCCGAGGGCGACCGGGTCGGCGTTGCGGAAGTCGGCCCACTCGGTGAGCACGCAGACCAGGTCGGCCCCGGTGACGGCGTCGTTCATGCTGGCCTCGTAGGTCAGCTCGGGCGCCACCCGGCGGGCGTTCTCGGTGCCCTGCGGGTCGTAGACGTGCACGTCGGCGCCGGCCTTGTGGAGCAGCGCGGCGACGGCCAGCGCGGGCGCGTCGCGTACGTCGTCGGTGTTGGGCTTGAAGGTCGCGCCCAGCACGGCGATCCGGGTGCCGGACAGGTCCGGACCGGCCGGCCCGGAGCGGCGGCCGAGCAGCTCCGCGGCGAGCTGGAGGACCCGGGTGCGGCGGCGCAGGTTGATCAGGTCGACCTCGTGCAGGAAGCGCAGCGCCTCGCCGGCGCCCAGCTCCTGGGCGCGGGCCTGGAACGCCCGGATGTCCTTGGGCAGGCAGGCGCCGCCGAAGCCGAGGCCGGCCTGGAGGAACCGGTTGCCGATCCGCGGGTCGTAGCCGATGGCCCGGGCGAGCTGGGTGACGTCGCCGCCGGAGGCCTCGCAGACCTCGGCCATCGCGTTGATGAACGAGATCTTGGTGGCCAGGAAGGCGTTCGCGGCGACCTTGACCAGCTCGGCGGTGGCGAAGTCGGTGACCACCAGGGGCACCTCGCGGTCCTCGGTGGCGGCCAGGTCGAAGACGCCCTTGTGGGCGGCGTAGAGCATGCCGTTGGCCCACTCGCTCTTGACCCCGACCACGATCCGGTTGGGGCGCAGCACGTCGTCGACGGCGAAGCCCTCCTGAAGGAACTCGGGGCTCCACGCCACCTCGACGCCGAGGTCGGCCGGGGTGTGCTTGCCGACCAGCTGCTCGACCCACTCGGCGGTGCCGACCGGGACGGTGGACTTGCCGACGATCAGCGCCTTGCGGGTCAGGTGCTGGGCGAGGCTGGTCACCGACGCCTCGACGTACGACAGGTCGGCGCCCATGCCGTCGGCCCGCTGCGGGGTGCCGACGCAGATGAAGTGCACGTCACCGAAGTCGGCGGTCTCGGCGATGTCGGTGCTGAACCGCAGCCGGCCGGCGGCCAGGTTGCGCTTGAGCAGCTCGTCCAGGCCGGGCTCGTGGATCGGCACCTCGCCCGCGTTCAGCTTGGCGATCTTGTCCGCGTCGACGTCGAAGCCGAGCACCTCGTAGCCGAGTTCGGCGTAACAGATGGCGTACGTCGCGCCGAGGTAGCCGGTGCCCAGGAAGGTGACCCGCGGCCGGGGTGCGCCCGAGGGGGGCGTCACCGCGGCGATGGCGGGTACCGGCTGGATGTTCGGGTACGGAATCGTCACGCCTGTCTTCTCCGCTCGCACTGGCGGCGCGTCGTCGCGTCGCGTTCTGCCGCTGCGGCGCCTGGGCCGGGCACCAGAGGGACTCTATGCCTGTCTGTTCCATCATCGCCGGCGGCGTGGGCGCTCCGTCAGGTCCAAGCCTACGCGGCGGTAACATCAGCTGAACCGGTCGCTATCCTTCAGTCTGCGCCGTCGGGCGATCAGGTGACGTTACCGACTGCGCATGATAGCCGTGAAGGGGAGGGGCCGACATGGCCGCAGAGGAGTCGTTCGACGTCTACCGGTTGCCGGAGGAACACCAGGCGATCCGGGAGGCGGTCCGTGAGGTCTGTGCGGCCAAGGTGGCACCGCACGCCGCCGAGGCGGACGAGACCGGTGAGTTCCCGAAGGCGTCGTACGACGCGCTGCGGGCCGCGGACTTCCACGCCCCGCACATCCCCGTCGAGTACGGCGGCGCCGGCGCGGACGCCCTGGCCACCGCGATCGTGATCGAGGAGGTGGCCCGCGCCTGCGCCTCCTCCTCGTTGATCCCCGCGGTGAACAAGCTCGGCACCATGCCGCTGCTGCTGGCCGGTTCCGACGAGCTCAAGCGCCGCTACCTGACCAAGGTCGCCTCCGGTGACGCGATGTTCTCGTACTGCCTCTCGGAGCCGGAGGCGGGCAGCGACGCGGCCTCGATGACCACCCGCGCGGTCCGCGACGGCGACCACTGGGTGCTCAACGGCGTGAAGCGCTGGATCACCAACGCCGGGGTCTCGGAGTACTACACCGTCTTCGCGGTGACCGACCCCGCCGCCCGCTCCCGGGGCATCTCCGCCTTCGTGGTCGAGAAGTCCGACTCCGGGGTCAGCTTCGGCGCGCCGGAGAAGAAGCTGGGCATCAAGGGCTCGCCGACCCGTGAGGTCTACCTGGACAACGTGCGGATCCCGGCGGACCGGATGATCGGCGCGGAGGGCACCGGCTTCGCCACCGCGATGCAGACCCTGGACCACACCCGGGTCACCATCGCCGCCCAGGCGGTCGGCATCGCGCAGGGCGCGCTGGACTACGCCAAGGGGTACGTGCAGGAGCGCAAGCAGTTCGGCAAGCCGGTCGCCGACTTCCAGGGCGTGCAGTTCATGCTCGCCGACATGGGCATGAAGCTGGAGGCGGCGCGGCAGCTCACGTACGCCGCGGCCGGCCGGTCCGAGCGCGGCGACGCCGACCTGACCTACTTCGGCGCGGCGGCCAAGTGCTTCGCCTCGGACGCGGCCATGGAGATCACCACCGACGCGGTGCAGCTGCTCGGCGGTTACGGCTACACCCGGGACTACCCGGTGGAGCGGATGATGCGGGACGCCAAGATCACCCAGATCTACGAGGGCACCAACCAGGTGCAGCGCATCGTGATGGCCCGCCAGCTGCTCAAGGGCCTGGCCTGACGGGTCGCCGCGGCGGATCGACCCGGTCCGCGGCGGCGGGTACGGCGGATCGTGGGCGGGCCGGTCACCCGGCCCGCCCGTCCGTCATTTGATCTCGGTGGTGGTGTCCTCCGCGCGGCCGGTCGAGCGGGGCGGCGCCGACCAGGGCGACTCGCCACCGGTCCGGCGGGGCAGCGGTTCGGTCGGCGTGGGGTCGGGGTAGCCCAGGGTGAGCGGGGGAGTGTCCCGGTCCGGGGTGCCCGACGACGACCAGTCGGTCAGCGTGAAGTCCTGCCCGGCCGGTCCGGCGGCCGGGGCCGGCTCGGTCGCCGGCGCCGGCCACTGCCGCCAGCGTTGCCCGCTGAACACCGCCACGATCAGCAGCAGGCCGATCAGGAACAGGGTGCCGTTCTCCACCGGCAGGCGCAGGGGGAGCGGATCACCGAAGGCCTTCCAGTCGTCCGGGATGCGGTTGCGCACCTGGAACGGCGCGACGAACAGCCCCACGTACGGGAGGGCCAGCAGCAGCCCGGCCACCAGCGGGCCGAGCGGTGAGATGCGCAGCGTGCCGAGCAGACCCAGCAGGATCCCGCCGACCGCGAGGTAGACGGCCGGCTCGATGAGGTTGGCCGTGTTGAAGGTGCCGATCTCCACCCAGCGGTCGACGGTGCCGGCCGACCCGTCCTGCCCGAGGGCGACCAGCACCCACGTGACGGGTGCCACCACCAACCCGGCGAGGAAGCTCCAGAGATGTCGCATCCGCGCACCGTACCGTTTCCGACATGACAGAGCACCCCTCCGCCGCACCGTCGGGCAAGCCGACGTCGTACTCCCGGGTCACCCTGAGCCGGATCATGACCGCCGTCGACGTGAACCTCTACGGCACCGTGCACGGCGGCGTGCTGATGAAGTTCGTCGACGACGTGGCCGGCGCCGCGGCGGCCCGGCACAGCGGCGGCACGGCGGTCACCGCGGCGATCGACGAGATCGTCTTCTCCGAGGCGGTCCGGGTCGGTGACCTGGTGCACGCCCACGCCCAGGTCAACTGGACCGGGCAGACCTCGATGGAGGTGGGCGTGCGGGTGGTGGCCGAGCGCTGGGACTCGGCCGAGGACGAGCCGGTCCGGGTGGCCACCGCGTACCTGGTCTTCGTCGGGGTGGACGTGGGCGGGACGCCGCGCCCGGTGCGCCCGGTGCTGCCGGAGACCCCGGAGGACGAGCGCCGGTTCCGCGAGGCGGAGATCCGCCGCGCCCACCGGCTGGCCCGTCGCCGCGCCATCCAGGCCCACCGGGCCGGCTGAGCCGCCGGGTCCACACAACCGGACGGTCCGGCATGTGGCCCGGCCACGCGCCCTGGACGGCACCCGGTGCGCAGAATGACGATCTGAGGTAGGGCAAGATGGCGCCACGGCCCATTTCACAGCGTCGTGCGGGGCCAGGGGAGGGTGGAGCAGTGACTGACGTGCTGTGGACGCCGCCGGCGGACGTACGCGAGCGGTCCCGGATCGGGACCTACCTGAGCTGGCTGCGTGAGCACCGGGGGCTGGACTTCGCCGACTACGACGAGCTGTGGCGGTGGTCGGTCACCGACCTGGACGCGTTCTGGCGGTCGATCTGGGACCACTTCGAGGTCATCGCGCACACTCCGCCGACCGCGACGCTGGCCGACCGGGGGATGCCCGGCGCCCGCTGGTTCCCCGGCGCCACCCTCAACTACGCCGAGAACGTGCTGCGGATGCCCGGCCGCGCCGACGACGACCCGGTGGTCATCGCGCACGGCCAGACCCGGGAGCCGGTCACCCTCACCGCCGCCGAGCTGCGCGAGCAGGTCCGCCGGGTGGCGGCCGGGCTGCGCCGGCTCGGCGTCACCGCCGGCGACCGGGTGGCGGCGTACGCGCCGAACATCCCGGAGACGTACGTGCTGCTGCTCGCCACCAGCAGCATCGGGGCGATCTTTTCCTCCTGCGCGCCCGAGTTCGGCACCCGCAGCGTCACCGACCGGTGGCAGCAGATCGAGCCGAAGGTGCTGGTCGCGGTGGACGGCTACCGCTACGGCGACAAGCCGGTGGATCGCCGGGGCGAGGTGGCCGCCATCCGGGCCGCCCTGCCGTCGCTGGAGCACACCGTCGGCATCGCCTACCTCGACCCGGCCGGCGAGCAGCCGGCGGGCGCGATCTCCTGGGACGAGCTGGCGGCCGCCACCGACGAGCCGCTCACCTTCACCCCGGTCCCCTTCGACCACCCGCTCTACGTGCTCTACTCCTCCGGCACCACCGGCCTGCCGAAGCCGATCGTGCACGGCCACGGCGGCATCCTGCTGGAACACCTGAAGATGCTCGCCCTGCACCACGACCTGGGCCCGGCCGACCGGTTCTTCTGGTTCACCACCACCGGCTGGATGATGTGGAACTTCCTGGTCTCCGGGCCGGCCGTCGGCGCGGCGATCGTGCTCTTCGACGGCAACCCGGGCCACCCCGACCTGGACGCGCTCTGGCGGCTGGCGGAGCGGACCGGCACCACCTACTTCGGCACCTCGGCGCCGTTCCTGCTGGCCTGCCGCAAGGCCGGCCTGGTGCCCAAGGAGATCGCCGACCTGGCCGCGCTGCGCGGTCTCGGCTCCACCGGCGCGCCGCTGCCCGCCGAGGGCTTCACCTGGGTGTACGCCGCCGTCGGCGACACCCTCCAGCTCCAGTCGCTCTCCGGCGGCACCGACGTCTGCACCGGCTTCGTCGGCGGCGTGCCGCTGCTGCCGGTGCACGCCGGGCGGATCACCTGCCGGGCGCTGGGCGCCAAGGTGGAGGCGCGCTCCGGCGACGGCACCCCGGTCATCGGCGAGCTGGGCGAGCTGGTGATCACCGAGCCGATGCCGAGTATGCCGGTGGGGTTCTGGAACGACCCGGACGGCACCCGCTACCGGGAGGCCTACTTCGACCACTACCCGGGGGTCTGGCGGCACGGCGACTGGATCACGATCGACGAGCGGGGCGGCTGCGTGATCACCGGCCGCTCCGACGCCACCCTCAACCGGGGCGGCGTCCGGCTCGGCACCGCCGAGTTCTACTCGGTGGTCGAAGGGCTGGACGAGGTCGTCGACTCGGTGGTGGTGCACCTGGAGGACGACGAGGGTGGCGCCGGTGAGCTGCTGCTCTTCGTGGTGCTCGCCGAGGGTCTGGAACTCGACGACGCGCTGCGCGCCCGGATCTGCCGCGAGCTGCGGACCGCGCTGTCGCCCCGGCACGTGCCCGACGAGATCCACCAGGTCCGGGCGGTGCCGCGCACCCTGTCGGCGAAGAAGCTCGAGGTGCCGGTCAAGAAGATCCTCACCGGTACGCCGGTGGACTCGGCGGCGGCCAAGGGCGCCCTGGCCAACCCCGAGTCGCTGGCGGCGTTCGCCAGCTTCGCCCAGCGCCGGTCCACCGAGGACCACCCCACCCCGGCCTGACGAGGCGAGGGCTCAGGGCAGCGTGCGGGTGACCTTCTCCGTCTCCGCCCGGGCCGGGAGGCGGGCGGGGTCGAGGTTGGCGCAGAGGACGGTGCTGGCGGTGGCGGTGAGCGGGGCCAGCAGCCAGTCGAGCGGGTCGGGGTACGCGGCCGTGTCGATCAGGACCCGGTCGCCGGGGGCGATGCCCAGCTCCGCCGCGCGCTCGACCGCACGGGCGATCAGCTCCGGCTCGCCCGGCCCGGCCGGGGCGTACGGGGTGAACTGGTCGCCGTGCGTGCGTACCTCCACCACGTAGTCGGCGAAGCCGGGCGGCACCTGGGGCAGCGGTAGGGCGAACGGGTGCAGGCCGAGTGCGTAGCGCTCGTCGGCCGGCCAGGCGTCCGCCTCGCCGGCCCGGTCGGCGGTGGCGAAGAGCGCGCCCACCGGCCCCGGTTCCCGGGCCACCGCCAGCCCGGCCGACCAGCAGCCGAGCAGCACTCCGGCGGTCTGCCAGTGCGGCGGGAGCAGCACCGCGGCGGTGTCGTCCGGGCCCAGCGCCGCGCCGTCGACCAGCAGGTTGGCCGTCTTGGCCACCCAGTTCGCCAGCGTCGCGCCGGACAGCTCGGTCCGCTCGCCGGTGGCGTCGTCGTACCAGGTCAGCAGCGGGCGGGTGGGGTCGGGCGCGATCGCGCCGGCGAACACCCGGGCAATGTTGTCGGCCATCGACGCGAACGATACGCCCCCGCGGGCCGTACTCGATGACGACGTCAAGTCGGCGTACCGTCGGGTCGCAGTCAGCGCCCGAGCCGGGCTCCGGCGTAGGCTTGCCCGGAGTGTTGTTCCCCACAGACCCGCCAGTTCAAGGAGTCGCCCCGTGACCGCCGGTCGCCCGCCCCGCGTGCTCATCGACGCCACGAGTGTCCCCGCCGACCGTGGCGGCGTCGGTAGATACGTCGACGGCCTGCTCGGCGCCCTCGGCAAGGTGTGCGGTTCGGGGGTGGACCTGGCCGTGGTGAGCCTCCGCACCGACCTCGAGCGCTACACCCGGATGCTGCCCGGCGCGGAGATCATTCCCGCGCCGGCCGCCGTCGCGCACCGCCCGGCCCGGCTGGCCTGGGAGCAGACCGGCCTGCCGCTGCTCGCCCAGCAGGTGGGCGCCCAGGTGCTGCACTCGCCCTTCTACACCTGCCCGCTGCGGGCCGGCTGCCCGGTGACGGTGACCGTGCACGACGCCACCTTCTTCACCGAGCCGGAGCACTACGACAAGTCCCGCCGCACGTTCTTCCGCAGCGCGATCAAGACCTCGCTGCGCCGCGCCGACCGGGTGATCGTGCCCAGCAAGGCCACCCGGGACGAGCTGATCCGGCTGCTCGACGCCGACCCGACCCGGATCGACGTGGCCTACCACGGGGTCGACCACGCCGCCTTCCACGCGCCCAGCGAGGAGGAGAAGGCCCGGGTGCGGGCCCGGCTCGGGCTGGGCAGCAGCAGCTACGTGGCGTTCCTCGGCGCCAAGGAGCCGCGCAAGAACGTCCCCAACCTGATCCGGGGCTGGGCCCGGGCGGTGGCCGACCGCACCGACCCGCCGGCCCTGGTGATCGCCGGCGGGCAGGGGCACGACGACGACATCGACCGCGCGGTGGCCGAGGTCCCCTCGCACCTGCGCCTGCTGCGCCCCGGCTACCTGCGCTACGCCGACCTGCCCGGCTTCCTCGGCGGGGCGCTGGTCGCCGCCTACCCCTCCTACGGCGAGGGCTTCGGCCTGCCGATCCTGGAGGCGATGGCGTGCGCCGCGCCGGTGCTCACCACCCCCCGGCTGTCGCTGCCCGAGGTCGGCGGCGACGCCGTCGCCTACACCAGCGAGGACGCCGACCAGATCGCCACCGACCTGGCCGCCCTGCTGGACGACGAGCAGCGCCGGCTGACCCTGGCCAAGGCCGGTTTCGACCGGGCCAAGGAATTCACCTGGGAGTCCAGCGCCGAGGTGCACATCGCGGCCTGGTCCCGGGCCCGGGCCTGAGGGGCTGGTGCGGGGGGTCGACGACCGCGGCGTACCAGGCCGGGCGAATCGGGCATGATGTGCGGGTGATTTACGCCGTCATCCCGGCGGGCGGCAGCGGCACGAGGTTGTGGCCGCTGTCCCGCGCGGGCCACCCCAAGTTCCTCCACCCGCTGACCGGCACCACCGCCTCGCTGCTGCAGGCCACGGTGGAGCGGCTGGCGCCGCTGACCACCCCCGAGCGCACCCTGGTGGTCACCGGGGCCGCGCACGTGGCCGCGGTGGCCCGCCAGCTGGCCGGCCTGCCGGAGGAGAACATCCTGGTCGAGCCCTCGCCGCGGGACTCGTGTGCGGCGATCGCGCTGGCCGCGGCGGTGATCGCGCTGCGCGACCCGGAGGCGGTGATGGGTTCGTTCGCCGCCGACCACCTGATCGCCGACCCGGAGAGTTGGGTGGCGACGGTCCGCGAGGCGGTCCGCGGCGCCGAGCAGGGGCGGCTGATGACGGTGGGGATCAACCCGACCCGCCCGGAGACCGGCTACGGCTACCTGCAGACCGGCGACCCGGTCGGTGACGGGCCGATGCGCCCGGTCACCGAGTTCAAGGAGAAGCCGAGCGCCGAGGTGGCCGAGGCGTACCTGCGCTCCGGGCACTACCTCTGGAACGCCAGCATGTTCGTCTGGCGGGTGGACGTCTTCCTCGCCGAACTGGCCCGGCAGCAGCCGGCCCTGCACGCCGGGGTCACCGCGATCGCCGCGGCGTGGGGGACCGAGGAGCAGGACGAGGTGCTCGGCACCGTCTGGCCCACGCTGCCCCGGATCTCCGTCGACTACGCGGTGATGGAGGGCGCGGCGGCGGCCGGGCGGGTGGCCACCGTGCCCGGCGAGTTCGGCTGGAACGACGTGGGCGACTTCCACACCCTCGGTGACGTGCTGCCGGCCGACGCCGACGGCAACGTGGTGCTGGGCGCGGCGAAGCCGGGGGTGCTGCTGCGGGACAGCAGCAACCTGGTGGTGGTGCCGCACTCCGGCCGGCTGGTGGCCACCGTCGGAGTGCACGACCTGATCGTGGTCGACACCCCGGACGCGGTGCTGGTCTGCCCGCGCGACCGGGCGCAGGACGTCAAGAAGATCGTCGACGAGCTCAAGGAGCGGGGCGAAGAGGGGCTCGTCTGAGCGCGGCCAGGGCCGGCGCGACGAGCTGCGCGGTCCCGCCGGCCAGCGGCTGCGGCAGCCGGTCCGGCGGGAACCAGCCCAGCGCCTCCGACTCGTCGCTGACCCGTTCCACCGCGCCGGGCGGGGCGAGGACGGCGAACCGGACGTCGTAGTGCAGCGAGCCGCCCTGGCAGGCGACCGGGTGGACGTCCACGTCGATCGGCACCGGGTCGACCCGCAGGCCGGCGATCCCGGACTCCTCGGTCGCCTCGCGCAGCGCGGCCCCGGCGAGCGTCCGGTCGGCCGGCTCGCAGTGCCCGCCGAGCTGGACCCAGCGCTTGAACTTGCCGTGCAGGCAGAGCAGCACCCGCTCGCCGGTCGGGTCGAGCATCAGCGCGCTCGCGGTGACGTGCCCGGCGCGGTGCGCCCGGCTCATCGCCACCGGCCCCGCGGCCAGCAGGTCGAGGGTGCGGTTCCGGGCCGCGGCGGCGGCCGGGCTGGTCGGCGCCCAGTCGCCGAGCACCGCGAGCGCGTCGGCGTGCAGCGCCGGGTGCCCGGCCGGGTCGGTGGTGCGGGTGGCGGTCGGTGCGTCCGGCATCCCGACACTGTACGAGCCGCCGGTTCGTACCCTGGCCGGGTGACCCTGCGACTGCTCGAGTTCGTGGTCGGCGGCAACGAGGCCAGCGACCTGCTGCCGATCCGCTCCGCGGCGCTGCTGCGCGCCCACGGCGCCCGGCGCGGCTTCTGGACGGTGCTCGACGAGGGCCCGGTGGAACACTGCCTGGCCCTGCTGCTGGAACTCGACGACGGCCGGTGGACGGCCCACCACGTCAGCGCCGACGCGGGTACCGAGAACGGGCGGACCGAGGACGGCGAGGCGCTCGCCCACCACGACGGCTGGGTCTACGTGTTCGGCTCGCACTTCGGTTCCAAGGGCGGGCCGCTGCGCCCGCGGCGTGCCTTCGTCGCCCGGTTCCGGGAGGACGACGCGGCAACCGGGGTGCTGCCGGTGCGGGTGGTGCGGAACCGGTTCCGGGTGCACCGGGCGGTCAACGACGCGCTCACCAAGGCGGCGTTCACCCCGCTGCCGCCCGGTGACCGGGTGCGGTCCCGGTTCGTCGAGGCGACGCTGGTGCGCGGCACGGCCCGGGCGAAGGGCTGGGTGAACCGGCTGAACCCGGACGACCTGCCGCTGAACGTGGAGGCGGCCGCGTTCACCCCGGCCGGCACGGTGCTGCTCGGGCTGCGGTTCCCGGTGACCGTCGACGGCGAGCCGATCCTGGTGGAGCTGGCCGGTGTGCCGGAGATGTTCGGCGACGTCCCGGCCTGGCCGACCGCGGTGGCCGCGTACGCCCTGACCGGGGTGACCCCGCGCGGCGCGCTCACCGGGTTCCGGGCCTTCGCGCCGGCCCCCGACGGCGGGTACGCGGCGGTGATCGGTTCGATCGACGCGCTGGGCAAGGGCTCGGTGCTGCTCGACGACCATCCGACCGGCGGCGACGTCACCTCGCGGCACGTCCGGTTCCGGCTGCCGTCGCAGGGGCACCTGGTCGCCGGTGAGCTGGTGGCCGACCTGGCGCCGTTCCACCACGTCGAGGGGCTGGCCGAGCTGGACGGACGGTGCTTCTACGTCACCGACGAGGACCACCGGGTGGCGCTCTGGGTCGGCTGAGTCGGCGGAGCACCCGGGACGAGACGACCGGACGGCACCTCTGCGGAGCGTGGGCCGCAGACCCTCGTGGTGCCGCCCGGCCACCGGTTCCTCCCCCGGTCCCGGCGCCCCGGGCAGGTGGCGCGTCGTCGACGCGCCGGCCTCATCGGGCATCTGGAAGCATGCCTAACCGTCCCCGGAGGCGTCGAGGTTTTTCAGCCCACGCTTAAAGATGGAGATAAGTGCCGGCCAGGTACAGTGCGAAGGGTCGCCCGCCATCCCTTGACCCGGCGGCGCGGGAGCGCACCATGCTGAAGATCTACTTTTCCGAGGAGGACATCCTCCGGACCCGGGTCGCCCCGGGTGCGGACCCGGTCTGGGAGTTGGTCCTCAGCCTGCACCTGCTGCAGGGGCGCAGCCGTGACCCGTTGATGGCCAACTGGCGGCGCTCGGTGGCCCAGGGGTTGCGCCAGGAGAGCGCCTCCGAGCGGCTCCGCCTGCTGTTCGCGCTGAACCCGCCGCGCGGCTACTTTCCCGACTTCCTGACCCCCTATCAGAGCGTCACCGGGTTCGAGGCCGGCCTGGACGCGGTCCGCAGCACCCCGGTCCCACTGCTCCAGCGCGACCTCGCCCTGCTGGCCGGCGGCACCAGCCTGCCCGAGGGGGCCGCCGCGCTGGCCCGGGGCGAGCCGGAGGCGCTGCGGCAGCTCACCGGCGCCATGGAGCAGTACCGGTCGCTGGCCATCAACCCATACTGGGCGCGGATCCAGGCGGCCGTGGAGGCCGACCGGACCCGCCGGGCCCGGGCCCTGCTCGACGGCGGGGTGGAGGGGCTGCTGGCCAGCCTGCGGCCGGCGATGCGCTGGGAGTCCGGCATGCTCGAGGTGCGCGACTATCCGGACAGCCGGGAACTGCACCTGGACGGGCGCGGGTTGCTGTTGGTCCCGTCCTTCTTCTGCGCGCGCACCCCGGTCGCGCTGCTCGACCCGGCGCTACCGCCGGTGCTGGTCTACCCGGTGGACAAGTTGGGTGGCCTGGAGCCGGGCGGGGCCGGGTCCACCGCCGGTCGGGAGGCGCTGGCCGCGCTGCTCGGCCGCACCCGGGCCGCGGTGCTGGAGGCCAGCGACGACGGCTGCACCACCGGCGAGATGGCTCGCCGGTTGCGGATCTCCCCGGCCGCCGCGAGCCAGCACGCCACCGTGCTGCGCAACGCCGGCCTGCTGGTCAGCCAGCGCGACCGCAACACCGTCCTGCACACCCTGACCCCCCTCGGCCGCGCCATGCTCGACGCCTGACCCACCCCACCGTCCGCGCCGAGCCGCGTCGATCCGCGTCGATCATGAAGTTGATGTCAGTCGCCTCGGCGTGTCGTGCCGACAACTTCATGGTCAACGGTGCGGTGCCTCAGAGGGCCAGGGCGGCGGTGGCGGTGGTG
>NZ_QGSW01000090.1:0-13818 GCF_003176715.1 Micromonospora sp. S4605 | reverse complement strand
GGTCGGCGGGGGTGTGGTCGGTGGCGGCGTCGTCGGCGGTACGCCCCCGCCGGCGCTGCCGCCGCTCCAGGTGTACGCGCCGGTGGTCGCCGTCCGGCCGGCCGGCACCACCAGCGTGGCGCCGGTGGAGAAGGTCACGGTCAGCGGCGACGGGCTCGGGTTGGCCGCCACGTACGTCCGCGCGCCGTTGCGGGTGAAGACCGCGGCCAGCGGGTGGTCCGCCCGGACCGAGGTGTCCACGGTGCCCAGCGCCGCCAGGTTGCGGATCCAGTGGAAGGTGTGCGCCCGGCTCTCCCCCTCCTGCGGGGGGTAGCCGGGGTTGGCCCGCAGGTTGGCCAGCGCCGCGTCACCGTCGCCGAGCGCCTGGAACTGCCAGAGGATGTCCTGCCAGACGGTCGGCGGACCGTTGTTGTTGCGTACCAGCTCGGCGTAGTTGGCCCGGACGTAGGCCGGGTGGTGACCGAGGTAGAGGTGCCCGCCGGTGACCGGCAGCAGGTTGATGCCCTGGATCATCTCCGGTTCGGCGCTGAACCAGGTGGCGTACGCGCCGCCGTCGCCCCAGACCATGCCGACGGTCGAGTGCCCGAACGCGGCCGGGAAGTTCTGGTCGCTGACGTCGAACCAGTACTCCTGGATCGCCGCGGCCTGCGTGGTCCAGAGGAAGACGCCCGCGTCCCGCACGGCGGCGTCGCCGGTGACCTGACCCCACTGGATCAGCGCGTTGGCGAAGTTCATCCCCTCGGACGAGGACTCCTGGTTGTTGCCCGCGCCGAACGAGCCGTGCCCGGAGGCCCAGTCGTGGCCGGCGTAGATGTCGAAGTCCCGCAGGTAGGGGAACCGGGTGTCGGCGCGGTCGTAGTTGTCGGCGTCCCGGATGAGCAGGTCGACCATGCCGCCGTACTGGTCGTCGGCGGCCCAACCGGGATCGAACTTGGCCAGCGTGGCGGCCGCCGCGATGAAGTAGCCGTAGTGGAAGTGGTGGTCGTTGAGCTCCTGGTCGGAACCGTACGAGGCGGGGTAGCCGATCAGCGTGCCCCAGTTCTGGTCGTAGTAGAAGACCCGCGCGGTCTTGCCGGCCGGCGCGGTGAACCAGTCGGTGAGCGTGCTGCGGATGGCGTTCAGCGCGGCGTCCCGGGTGGCGGTGTCGCCGACCAGGTCGGCCACCTCGGCGATCCTGGCCGCCCGGCCCAGCCCCTTGCCGGTCCAGTAGGTGTCGCCGCCGCGCTGGTCCATCGGGTTGCCCCGGACCGCGGCCAGCTGGCCGCGCAGCGTCTCCAGGTCGGCGCCGCTGCCGTCACCGACGGCCGGCAGTTCGGGCAGCACCCCGTGGAAGGTCATCGCGGTGCGGAACTCACCGACGCCGGTGAGCACCTTCATCCGGCCCCGGGCGGACGGGTAGCTCTGGGCGATCGGGGTGGAGCCGGTCAGCGACTTCCACTGGTGCGGGTAGAGGCTGACCACGGTCCGGGTGGCGGTGCCCTCCCGAGGCGTGGTGCTGAACGCATACGTGGTGGTGACCGTGCTGGTCGCCGGGGTGTAGGCGTACGACAGGCGGGTGCCGGTGACGTGGACGTGCGCGTACGTGCCGAAGGTGGTGGCCAGCCCGGCCCGCTCCGCCGCGCCGGTCTGCGGCGTGGTGGGCAGCAGGGCGATCGAGAAGTAGCCGCGCCCGGCGAGGTTCGACGAGATGCGTCCGCCGCTGACCGTCCAGCTCGCCCCGGTCGGGGCGTAGCCGACGTAGTCGTGCCCGTTGACGGTGAAGCCGATGGTGGCGCCGCTGTTGGCCCAGACCGTCGGGGTGCCGGTCGTGCTGATCACCGCGTCGCCACCGGTGGCCTGGAAGTACGCGAACGGCAGGCCGTGCCCGACGGTGGCCCGCAGGGTCCGGGCGCCGTCGCTCCAGTACGGGGTGACCGTCCAGTCGGACCAGCCGGCGACTCGGACCACGGGCGCGGCGAGCCCGGCCACCCCGACCCGGATGTCCTGCACGTAGGGGTAGTGGAACTCGCCCACGCCGGTGGCGGTGCCGCTGATGGCGGGGGTGGAGTTGGCCGAGAAGCCGAGCCCGTCGGTGAACGTGTCGTACGACAGCGGGTGGGCGTGCAGTGGCTCGCTGAACGCGCAGTCGGTGCGCTTGAACAGCAGCGACGACCACCAGTCGTTGGTGGGGACGGCCCCGGCGGGCGCGTCGGCGGTGACGAACTGTCGCGGGTTGGTGGCGAGCTGACCGCAGCCGGAGGGGAGTGGACCGACCGGGGTGGTGGTGTAGCTGCCGGCGCCGACGGTGGCGGCCTCGGCGGGGGTGGTGGCGACGACGGCCAGGCCGCCGACGACGAGGGCCAGGGCGGTGGCGCCCGCCAGGACCCAGGGACGGGGTGGCGCAGGAGGTGTCACGGTGCCTCCCATCGCGCCGGGCGCCGGTGGTCGGGCCGCAGCGCTGAGTCGGAATTGTGAAGAAAGGTAACCGGGAGAGCGCTCTCTTGACGCGGGACGTTAATCGAACGGCAAGACTTGCGTCAATGTTTCGCACCGGCGGCGCGCGGATTCCGCCAATCCGGGGCAAGGTCACCCGCCGCCCCGGGGTGAGCGAGGAGGTGCGGCACGCCGGTCAGGCGACCGCCGGTGGTCAGCGGCCGGCGGGCGCCTTCGGGCAGCCGTGCCTGCGGTGCCAGGCGGCCACCTCGGCGGCCGGTTCCCGGTTGCCGCCGCGCCGCCACGAGTCGAGGTAGCGGGCTGGCCAGACCACGCCCCGACGGATCCACCAGCCGTCCCGCCCGGCGCACGGCGGCGAGATGCCGAAGTGCAGGTGGCAGACGTTGTTCGCGTTGCCGGTGCGGCCCACCTCGCCGAGCCGCTGCCCGGCGCGTACCCGCACCCCGGGATCGATGCCGCCGGCCACCACGCTCAGGTGCGAGCCGTAGTAGCGCACCCCGTCGTCGCCGAGCAGCGACACCGACAGGCCACCGTTGTACGGCCCGAGCGGCCCCCGCTTGTCGAACCGGTCCACCCGGCTGACCTCCAGGATGGTGCCGTCGGTGACCGCCACGACCGGCTCCCCGCAGTCGGCGAAGATGTCCGTCCCCGGGTACCCGGAGTGGGTCGGGTGGTAGGCGACGTTCTTCGCGCGGACCGGAAAGACGTGCCGCAGCCCGGCCCGGGTCGGCGCCGACGGCCCGGCGCTGGTCGGGGCCGCCGGTGTGGCCGAGGGCGCCGCCGGCTGCCCAGCGGTGCCCCAGCTGGGCCCGCCGCTGGCCGGGGTGCCACCGGGCACCGGACGGCTGGTCGCGCAGCCGGTGGCCAGCGCCGGCACGAGCAGCAGCAGGACCGCGTACGCCCGGCGGCGCCCGATCGTCGACGAGGACATCCGGTCATCCTGGCAGAGTGGGTACGGTGAGGACGAACCGTCGCCGGGGAGGTACGTCGTGACCACGCCACCCACCTTCCCGACCGGCCCGGAGGCCGGGCCCCGCGCGCTGCCGCGTACCCCCTCGGGGCTCTTCCCGGCCGGGCCGCCGTCCCGGCCCACCTACCGCGAACCGCACCCGGTCACCGGCGCGGGCGTCGCCTCCGGCGGCGCCGCCGCGGCCACCTGGCTGCTGCTCTTCGGGCTGCTCGGCACGGGCGTCGGCAGCTACGCCTGGTGGACCCTGATCGCCGGCGGGCTGGCCTGGCTGGCCGCGCTGGCGCTGGTGCGGTACGGCGACCGGGGGGTGGCCACCGGCATCGCGATCGTCACCGCCGGCGGGTGGAGCATCGCCGCCGCGATCGTGGCGGTGCGCTGGGCGACGACCGGCGACTGGCCGCTGTGGTGACCATCCGCCCGGCTGCGCTGCGTCGTGGGTCGGCTGCGCAGCGAATCCCGGCTTGACGTGGCCGCCGTCACTGGAGGACGCTCGGCGGTATGGCCTGGACCACCCCGCGGCTAGATCCTGACCGAAGCCGCCGTCGCCTGCAGCTCCTCGCCGAACTGGCGGGTGCCCGGGCGGTACGCCAGCGTGAGCGGCCGCAGCGGGCCCGCACCGAGCAGCTCCGCCAGCTGATCGCCACCCGCCGTCGCGTCGCCGGCTGACCTGTCGACGCCGAGTTTCCCAGGATTGGCCGGCCCGTCGGGGCGTTGACCGGTCGCCTGCCGACCCGACCGGCTAACGTGCACGCGTAACGAGTCGGCGTGCTGTGCCGAGGCAACTTGGGGGGACCGTTGTCGTACTTCGCTGCGGCCGTGGTGCGAGACGAGAGTGGCTGGACGGCCGAAGAGGTCAGCCTGCGCGGGGTCACCGACATCGAGGAGGTCGCCGACCGGCTGCGCGACGTGGAACCCGACGCGGACCTGTCGCTGCTCTTCGTCGAGGCGGACGACACCTACCTGGTGATCCTGCGTCTGGACGAGGGGGAGGACCTGCGGGTCTTCGGCTCCGACTCGGCGTACGCCGAGGAGTCGCGGCTGGGCGCCCTGCTGGTGGGCGACCTGAAGGCGTCGGTCACCGGGCTGGACGAGCCCGAGGAGGCGCGGCCCGCCGCCGGCGACGACGACACCGAACAGCCCGCCGTCGACCCGGAGGCCGACCCGGTGGGCGACGCGGACCTCCTCGCCGACCTGGGCATCTCCGCGCAGAAGCTGCTCGCGCTCTGCGCGCACGAGGGCATGATGCCGGCCGACGTCACCGCCGAGGTGTGCCAGGTGCTCGGCTGCGCCGACGAGGTCGAGGAACTGCGTGAGGTCTGACCCGTCCGGTCCGTGGCCGGTGCCGGCGGGCGGCGGGGAGCCGATCCTGCCGCACGGCGGCGAGCCGGCCGACGCCACCGATCCCGCGCTGGAGACCGTACGGCCGGGGCAGCCGACGCCCGGCCGCGCCGGGCGGGTCGGGCCGGGCGCCGACGAGGGGCTGGCCGATCCGGACGGGGCCGGCCGGCGGCAGCGGCACGAGGTGTGGATGCGCCGGGCCCTGGAGGTGGCGGTCACCGGCCCCGACTCCCCCGGCCCCGACGCTGCCGGCGACGGCGGCGCCGACGACATCCCGGTCGGTGCGGTGCTCTACGGGCCGGACGGCACCGAGCTGGCGATCGGCCGCAACGAGCGGGAGCTGACCGGCGACCCGACCGGGCACGCCGAGGTGCTGGCGCTGCGCCGGGCCGCGCAGCGGCTGGGCCGCTGGCGGCTGGACGGCTGCACCCTGGTGGTCACCCTGGAGCCGTGCACCATGTGCGCGGGCGCGCTGGTGCTGGCCCGGGTCGGCACGGTGGTCTTCGGGGCCTGGGAGCCGAAGACCGGAGCGGCCGGCTCGCTCTGGGACGTGCTGCGCGACCGCCGGCTCAACCACCGACCGGAGGTCTACGGCGGGGTCCTGGAGGCCGAGAGCGCCGCGCTGCTGCGCGCCTTCTTCCGCTGAGCGCCGGGCGGTCGGCGAGCGTCGGGCGGTCGGCGAGCGTCAGGCGGCCGGTAGCTCGACCGTGACGTCCAGCCCGCCGCCGTCGCGGGGCCGGGCGGTCACCGTGCCGCCGTGCGCCCGGGCCACCGCCCGGACGATCGACAGCCCCAGCCCGAACCCGCGCCCGCTGCCCACCCGCTCGCCGGAGAGCCGGCGGAACGGCTCGAAGATGGTCTCCACGTCGTAGCCCGGCACCAGCGGACCGGTGTTGCTGACGGTCAGCGTCGCCCGGCCGTCCCGTACGCCGGTGCCGACCCCGATCCAGCCGCCGGCCGGGACGTTGTGCCGCACCGCGTTCTCCACCAGGTTGGTGGTGAGCCGTTCCAGCAGCACCGGGTCGCCGACCACCGGCGACGGCGCCAGCTCCCGGACCACCACCGGCCCGTCGCCCTCCTTGACGGTCAGGTCGACCACGTGGTCGACCACGTCGGCCAGGTCCACCCGGGAGCGGGCGGTCAGTTCGTTCTCCGAGTCGGCCAGGGTGAGCAGCCCGTCGATCAGCCGCTCGTGCCGCTCGTTCACCGCGAGCAGCGACTCGCCCAGCCGGCGGACGTCCTCGGACGCGCCCGGCCGGGTGACGGCCAGCTCGATCAGCGAGCGGTTCAGCGCCAGCGGGGTGCGCAGCTCGTGGGAGGCGTTCGCGACGAACCGGCGCTGCCCGTCGAACGAGCGGTCCAGCCGTTCCACCATCTCGTCGAAGGTGTCCGCCAGCTCCCGCACCTCGTCCCGAGGCCCGGAGAGCGAGAGGCGTTCGTGCAGCCCTCGCCCGGCCACGTCGGCGCCGGCGATCCGCCGGGCCGTCCCGGTGATCTGGTGCAGCGGTTGCAGCGCCCGCCCGGCTACCAGCCAGCCGAACGCGATGGCCACCGCGGAAACCAGCACCAGGGCGATCCCGCCCTGGGTGAGCAGCGAGTACAGCGTCTGGTCGCGGGCGTCGTCCTGGGCCTTGTTGACCAGCAGCCGCAGCTGTTCGGCCTGCACGCCGTTGAGCTTGGTCTCCGTTGCCTGGACCACCGGCTTGACGTCGCGCAGCGCCACCCCGAACGGCTGGGCGGTGCGCTGCTCCACCAGCACGTAGGTGACCGCGAGCAGGACCAGCCCGGCCACCAGGAAGAGGCCGCCGTAGATCAGGGTCAGCCGGGCGCGGAGGGAGAGGCGCTTCACGGTATCCGGTATCCCACACCAGGCACTGTCTCGACCACCGGCGGTTCGCCCAGCTTGCGGCGCAGCTTCATGACGGTGACCCGGACCACGTTGGTGAACGGGTCGATGTGCTCGTCCCAGGCCCGTTCCAGCAGTTCCTCGGCGGAGACCACCGCGCCCTCGGCCCGCAGCAGCTCGACCAGCACGGCGAACTCCTTGCGGGACAGCGGCACGTACCGGCCGTCCCGGTGCACCTCCCGGCGGCCCGGGTCGAGCACGATGCCGGCCCGGGTCAGCGTGGGCGGCGCGGCGCGGCGGGCCCGCCGGCTCAGCGCGTGCACCCGGGCGGAGAGTTCGACCAGGGCGAACGGCTTGGTCAGGTAGTCGTCGGCGCCGAGCGCCAGGCCGGCCACCCGTTCCCGTACGGCCGCCGCCGCGGTGAGCATCAGCACCCGGGTCTCGCCGCCGCTGTCCACGATCGCGCGGCACACCTCGTCGCCGTGCACCACCGGCAGGTCCCGGTCGAGGACGACCACGTCGTAGTCGTTGACGCCGAGGCGTTCCAGCGCCGCGTCGCCGTCGTACGCGACGTCCACCGCGAACGCCTCCCGGCGCAGCCACTCGGCGATGCTCTCCGCGAGCAGGCTCTCGTCCTCCACCACCAGCACCCTCACCCGCCAATGGTGCCCCGCCCCCGGATAACGCCGGCGTTAACGCCGACGGTTACGCCCGGGATACGCCCCTTGGCGTCGACTGACCGGGACGCCCGGCGACCGCCGGGCGGATCGGGGGATGCCCGGCGGTCGCCGTCGGGCCCGGAGAAGGAAGCGTGTCATGCGACGAGGACTACTCGCGGTGCCGCTGCTGCTCGCCCTGGCCGTCGCCGGTTGCGGCGGGTCGGGCGACGAGCCGGCGGTGGCCACGGCGGGCGGTGGCGGCGGGGCGTCACCGCTGCCCGCCTCCGCCGCCGCTCAGCTCAGCGACGAGGAACGGCAGCTGAAGTTCACCGAGTGCATGCGGGAGAACGGGGTCGACGTGCCGGACCCGGAGCCCGGCGGCGGCCGGCTGTTCCGGTTCGACGGGAAGACCGACCCGGCCAAGGTGCAGGCGGCCATGGAGAAGTGCCGCCAGCACCTGCCCAACGGCGGCGAGAAGCGCAAGCTCGACCCCGAGCAGGTGGAGCGGCTGCGGAAGTTCGCCGCCTGCATGCGGGAGAACGGCGTGCCCGAGTTCCCGGACCCGTCCGCGGAGGGCGGCATCCAGCTGCGGCTCGACGTGGTGAACGTCAAGGACCCGAAGGTGAAGGCGGCGATGGAGAAGTGCCGGGAGTACGCGCCGAAGATCGCGGGAGCCGCGCGGTGAGCGTTCGCCGGCTCCGGGTCCGGACGGTCGCGCTGGCCGCCGCCGTCGTGGTCGCGGCGGGCGCCGGGGTCGCCGCGGCGGTCGGCTTCGGCGGGACCGACCGGAGCACCGCCGCCGCCGACACCGCCCCGCCGGCCACCGCCACCGTCACCCGGCAGACGCTGACCGACGCCGAGACCGTCGACGGCGAGCTGGGCTACGGCACCACCCGCACCGCCACCGCCCGGCTGGCCGGGACGATCACCGCCCTGCCGGACACCGGTACGACGGTGAAGCGGGGCGGGCGGCTCTACGCCGTAGACAACGATCCGGTGGTGCTGCTGCACGGGTCGCTGCCCGCGTACCGGGTGCTCCAGCCCGGGGTTGAGGGGGCGGACGTCGAGCAGTTCGAGCGGAACCTGCGGGCGCTCGGCTACGACGGCTTCACCGTCGACGACGAGTACACCGGCAGCACCGCCGACGCGGTCCGGCAGTGGCAGGACGACCTGGGGCTGGCCGAGACCGGGCGGGTCGAGCCGGGCCGGATCGTCTACGCCCCCGGCGCGGTGCGGGTGGAGAGCCACCAGGCGGCGACCGGGGACGCGGCGCAGCCGGGCCAGGCGGTGCTCACGTACAGCGGCACCAGCCGGCTGGTCACCGTCGAGCTGGACGTCGACGACCAGCGGCTGGCGAAGAAGGGCGGCGCGGTCGAGGTCCGCCTGCCGGACGGCGGGCCGGTCGCCGGGAAGGTCGAGACGGTGCAGACGGTGATCGACGCCGGCACCGGCGGCACCCCCGGACAGTCCGACGAGGCGGAGACGAAGATCGAGGTCACCGTCTCGGTGACCGACCCGGCGAAGCTGGCCGGGTACGACCAGGCCTCGGTGGAGGTCACCTTCACCGCCGCCGAGCGCCCCGACGTGCTCACCGTGCCGGTGGCGGCGCTGCTGGCGCTCGCCGAGGGCGGCTACGGGGTCGAGGTGGTCGACGCCGGCCGGAGCCGGATCGTCGCGGTCACCACCGGACTCTTCGCCGCCGGCCGGGTCGAGATCAGCGGCCCGGACGTGGCCGAGGGGATGACCGTGGGGATGCCCGCATGACCGCCGACGCCGTGGTGCTGGACGGGGTGAGCCGGACGTATCCGGGCGGGGTCACCGCGCTGCGCGAGGTGTCGCTGCAGATCCGCCACGGCGAGCTGCTGGCGATCGTCGGGCCGTCCGGATCGGGCAAGTCCACCATGCTACACCTGATCGGCACGCTGGATCGCCCCTCGGCCGGCCGGGTCCGGATCGACGGGTACGACGTGGCGGCCCTGCCGGACCGCCAGTTGGCCGCGCTGCGGGCCCGCCGGATCGGCTTCGTCTTCCAGCAGTTCCACCTGGCCGCCGGCACACCCGTGCTGGACAACGTGGCGGACGGGCTGCTCTACGCCGGCGTACCCCGGTCGGAGCGGCGGCGGCGCGCGGAGGTCGCGCTCGACCGGGTGGGGCTCGGCCACCGGTTGGCGCACCGGCCGCACCAGCTCTCCGGCGGCGAGCGGCAGCGGGTCGCGGTGGCCCGCGCGGTGGTCGGGGAGCCGGCGGTGCTGCTCGCCGACGAGCCGACCGGCAACCTCGACTCGGTGGCCGGCGCCGGGGTGTTGGCGCTGCTGCGCGACCTGCACGCGGCGGGCACCACCGTCGTGGTGATCACGCACGACCGGGAGATCGCCGACGGGCTGCCCCGGCAGGTGCGGATGCGGGACGGCCAGGTGGTGGCCGACTCGGCGGCGCCGCTGCCCGAGGGGGTGCGCTGATGGCGGTGGACACCCGGCGCGACCGGCGTGGGCTGACCGTGGTGGAGAACCGGCCGCGACTGGTGCCGGCCCGGCTGCGGCCGGCCGACGTGCTCCGGGTCGGCGGGGTCGGGCTGCGTACCCGGCCGCTGCGCGCGTTCCTCTCCGCGCTGGGCATCGCGATCGGCATCGCGGCGATGGTGGCGGTGGTCGGCATCTCGTCGTCGTCCCGCGCCGACCTGGACCGCACGCTGGACCGGCTCGGCACCAACCTGCTCACCGTGGCCCCGGGCAGCACGCTCTTCGGCGACCAGGCCCGGCTGCCGGTGGAGTCGGTCGCGATGATCGGCCGGATCGGGCCGGTGACCGGGGTGGCCGCCACCGGGCAGGTGCCGGACGCCCCGGTCTACCGCTCGGACCGAATCCCGGCCGGCGAGACGGGCGGCATCGCCACCCGGGCCGCCCAGCTCGGGCTGCTCGACACGGTCGGCGCGACGGTACGCAGCGGCACCTGGCTGAACCAGGCGACCGAGCGGTACCCGGCCGTGGTGCTCGGCGACGCCGCCGCCCGCCGGCTGGGCCTCGGCGCGGCCGGCCCGGACGTGCAGGTGCACCTGGGCGGGCGCTGGTTCACCGTGGTCGGCATCCTGGCGCCGGCCCCGCTCGCCCCCGAACTGGACGGCTCGGCGCTGGTCGGCTGGCCGGCCGCGGAGGCGTACCTGGGCTTCGACGGGCACCCGACCACCGTCTACACCCGCTCGCGGGAGGCGTCGGTGGAGGCGGTCCGGTCGGTGCTCGGGGCGACCGCGAACCCGGAGGCGCCGAACGAGGTGGAGGTGTCCCGGCCATCCGACGCGCTGGCCGCCGCGGCGGCCACCGACGAGGCGTTCACCGGGCTGCTGCTCGGTCTCGGCGCGGTGGCGCTGCTGGTCGGCGGCGTCGGGGTGGCGAACACGATGGTCATCTCGGTGCTGGAGCGGCGGGCCGAGATCGGGCTGCGCCGCTCGCTGGGCGCCACCCGGGGGCAGGTCCGCACCCAGTTCCTGGCCGAGTCGCTGCTGCTCTCCGCGCTCGGCGGGGCGGGCGGGGTGCTGCTCGGGATCCTGGTCACCGCCGGGTACGCGCTCTCCCAGGGGTGGCCGACGGTGGTGCCGGCCTGGGCGATGGTCGGCGGCGTGGCGGCGACCCTGGTGATCGGTGGCTGCGCCGGGCTCTACCCGGCCGTCCGGGCCGCCCGGCTCGCCCCCACCGAGGCCCTGGCCTGAGGGGCCGGCTTCGCTGCTGCCGGGGGTGCCCGCTCTCCGGGTGCATCTGTTGTCGCTCCAGCGACAACAGATGCACCCGGACGGGCTGGCGGAGCCGTGTCCGACGGCCGCACCGGCCGCCGAGCGGCCGGTGCGGGTGGGTCAGGCCGGGGTGGCGGGGCGGAGCAGGGTGGCGCCCACCGCCCGGGCGGTCTCGGTCCACGGGGCCGGGCGCATGGTGGCCGGGTCGAGCCGGACGATCGCCCGGCGGCCCTCGGCGTGCAGGGTGTGCCCGTCGGGCGAGCGGAACTGGTAGGCGTACTCGGCGCTGCTGGTGCCGAAATGCTCCAGCCAGAAGTGCACGGCCACCGGCCCGGTGCCGACGATCGGGGCGCGGTAGGTGATGGTGAACTCGCGGACCGCGTGGAACACGTCGGGCGGGGTGTCCCGGCCACCCCGGTAGGCCACCCCCCGCTCGGCCCAGTACGGGGTGAGCGCCCGTTCCAGCAGCACGGCGTACCGGGCGTTGTGCAGGATGCCCATCGCGTCGAGGTCGTCGAAGTGCACAGTGACGTGCTCGACGTGACCGAACTCGACGGTGGGCTGGGCGGCGATGGCGTGACTCATGACGGGCCTTCCGGTAGCAGGGTGGGATCGGGGCACAGGGCCCGCAGGCGGGTCAGCAGGCCCTGGCGGGCGTGCCGGTAGGCGGCGTCGGGGTCGAGCAGCCGGGAGTGCATCGCGGCACTCATCCCGAGCGCGTCGATCTCGTACGCCAGCTGCGCGACGTCGGTGTCGGCGGCCAGCTCGCCGGCGTCGACCGCCTGCTGGACGAGCTGGTCGAGAAACGCGGTCCAGCGGCCGAACGCCTCGGCGAGCCGGTCCCGGACCGGGCCCGGGCGGGCGTTGTACTCGAACTGGGTGTTGGCGAAGAAGCAGCCGCCGGGGAGCACCCGGGCGGCGTAGAAGTCGATCCGGGCCTCGTGCAGCGCCAGCAGGCGGCGTACGCCCCGGGGCGCGTGCAGCGCGGGGGCCACGATCCGCTCCTGCCACTGCTCCACCGCCCGGTCGATCGCGGCGAGCTGGAGCGCCTCCTTGGACCGCCAGTGCGCGAACAGGCCCGACTTGCTCACCCCGAGGGTGTCGGCGAGCTGGGCGAGGCTGAGCCCGTGCAGGCCGGCCTCGGTGGCCAGCACCACTGCCGCGTCCAGCGCCGCGGCGCGGGTCCGGTCGCCCCGGGCGAGCCGTCCGTCGACTGTCATGCCGGTCAGCGTACGAAAAGAGCACGACCGGTCGTATAGTTTTGTGGGGTGATGGTGGTCACCACGACGCCGCCCCGCCGTCGACGGACGGCGGGGCGGCGAAAGTGCGGAAACGTCAGGCGATGATCGTGTCGAGGGCGATCTCCACCATCTCGCTGAAGGTCTGCTCGCGCTCGGCCGAGGTGGTCTTCTCGCCGGTCTTGATGTGGTCGCTGACCGTGAGCACGGTCAGCGCGCGGGCCTTGAACCGGGCCGCGATGGTGTACAGCGCCGCGGACTCCATCTCCACCGCGAGCACGCCGTAGTCGGCGAGGGTGTCGTAGAGATCCGGCCGGTCGGTGTAGAAGGCGTCCGCCGCCAGGATCGGCCCCACCCGCATGGTGATGCCACGCCGCTCGGCCACCTCGACCGAGGTACGCAGCAGCCCGAAGTCGGCCACCGGGGCGTAGTCGATCAGCCCGTCGAACCGCATCCGGTTCATGTTCGAGTCGGTGGACGAGCCGATCGCCGCGATCACGTCACGCAGCCGGAGGTCCTCGCTCAGCGCGCCGCACGAGCCGACCCGGATCAGCGTCTTCACGCCGTACTCGTTGACCAGCTCGTGGGCGTAGATCGAGGCCGACGGCATGCCCATGCCGGAGCCCTGGACGGATACCTCCACCCCGTTCCAGCGGCCGGTGAAGCCCAGCATGCCCCGGACCGTCGAGTAGCACGTGGCGTCCTCGAGGTAGGTCTCCGCGATCCACTTGGCCCGCAGCGGGTCGCCCGGCATCAGGACCCGCTCGGCGATCTCTCCCGGCTTCGCGCCGATGTGCGTACTCATGGCGAAGATCCTGCCAGGCCGCCGGCCGGCATACCGGTTCGGCGTCCGAACCTGGGGTCCTGTACCCTACTCGGCGGTGGTGTGTCCGAGTGGCCTAAGGAGCACGCCTCGAAAGCGTGTGAGGGTTCACGCCCTCCGCGGGTTCAAATCCCGCCGCCACCGCTCATGAACGGCGAGAACGCCCGGCAGATCCGCGAGGACCGGCCGGGCGTTCCGCTCGTGGTCTCAGTGTCGGTCTCAGTTGCTGCTCAAGAGGCTGATTTCGTGCTCTCTGTCCGGCTGTCCCAGAGCAGCCCACCGAAGCGCTGGGCGTTCGATTCCCGTCGCCCGCTCCACGCACGAAGGCCCAGGTAGAAGCATGATCGCGGCACCTGGGCCATTCCGCTTCTCCCCATCCCGGCCGGCAGGGCGCAGCCACCACCTTCGACGACCGCGAGGGTTACCGCGGCAGGGCGGGTGCCTCCCGGGCCGGCTGCTCAACCATGGGGACGGCCGTTGCGGTGACGACCGGCAGAGCGGCCGTGACCGGCACCGGAGCGGTCGCGCCCGGACGCGACGCGGAGACGTCCGCCGCCGTGGCGTACGTGCCGGGATCGGCCTGGGAGCCGCCGCCGTGCCGCCGCAACCGGGCGGGCAGCGGCACGGCCATGTTCTTCAGCGACATGGCGGGCCGCTCCACTAGACGAGTAGTTCCGATGTCAGGGGTCGATGTCTGGGTATGAAGAGAGGGCATCCAGGATCATGTTGTGACGCAAGACCTGGACACCCTCTTGACCGCACTGTACGTGAAGATCGACGACACCAT